>NZ_JAUBQU010000017.1:0-76286 GCF_036701435.1 Microcoleus sp. Pol12A5 | reverse complement strand
TTTACCCAAATCCCTTCTCTTACTTGATGAATGAGAGGGAATTCTTATTTTCTTCTGCCTAGAGTGACAGAAGAGGGGTAGGGTGCGCAATGCGCACCTTACCTAAATCCGTGTATCCGTGTCCTGCATTCCCTCTTCCATCCATTCGTTAGTATCCCTTACATCCGTTACACTCATCGGTTGCGGGACTTCCTTCAAATCAACGGCAACAAAATTTCAAATTCAGTACCTGTACCGGGAGTAGAATGCAAATTTAACTTGCCTTTATGCTTTTCCGTAACAATTTGATGGGTAATTGCCAACCCCAAACCAGTACCTTTCCCAGCGGGTTTAGTGGTGAAAAATGTCTCAAAAATCCGCCGTTGAATTTCTGGCGGAATTCCCGGTCCCTTATCGGCAATTCTGATTGCTATCCAAGCGTTATTTTGATTTTTTGCCCCTGCTTCTGGGCAGAAGTCGCCGTTTTGGCTGGCGGATGATAGCGGTTTTGCATTTTGTCGATCGCCCATAACATAATTTTGAATTAATTCCGAATTTACGCAGTCTCCGTCACAACTGTCTATTACCTCGGTTTCAATAGTAATCGCAGGCATAAAACCTTTTTCTTCTTTTACCTCTTCCAAAGCGTCGATTGCATTGCTGATAATATTCATAAATACCTGGCTCAACTGACCAGAGTAACACTTGACTAAAGGCAAATCTCCATAGCTTTTAACTACTTCTATTCCGTACTTGAGACGGTTTTTCATAATTAGCAGCGTACTGTCAATACATTCGTGGATGTTAGCTTGTTTCAAATGGGTTTCGTCCATGTGAGAAAAGGTGTGCAGGCTGGTGACGAGTTCGGTCAGCCTCTGCGATGAAACTTTCATACTTTTGAGAATTTCTACCCAATCTTCTTGCAAAAAATCAAATTCTATGTGTTTTTTGAGTTGGTCAATTTTTTCGCTGTTACCCACAATTTGTTCGTAAGCAGACAGCAACTCCATGATGTCTTTCGAGTAGTTAGACAAAAAGCCTAGATTTCCGCTGATGCAGGTGACGGGATTTCTAATTTCGTGGGCGACTCCAGCTACCATCTGTCCCAAACTCGCTAGTTTTTCGGTTTGAATTAGTTGAGATTGAGTTTGCTGCCTCAGCAATTTTGTTGCTAGTTCATGAATATTGGATTGCGCTACTAACAGTTCGTGCACGTCTAGCAAACTATAAGTTTGAGGTGACAATTGAACCACAATCGGTTCGTAAAGCAGTTCTTTCGATCGCAACAGCGACTTCCTGGCTGCATCGACGATTAAAGTATTGCTGGGAAAAATTAAACTCTCAGTTTCGGCAAAGCGGTACAAAGCCCTCACTGGTCGCTTTAAAAATAATTCTCGCCCAAAAGGACGGCTGATAAATTCTAAAAATCTCCGCCGGGAAATCATGCCGGCAAATTCACCTTGATGGGTCACAATGACTCCCGGTAACAGCGGATTAGCTTCTAACATCTGAGAAATTCGCATTCCCCAATCCGTAGCTTCTACCTGAAAATCGTACAGCGACAATTGTTGGAGAGTAGAGTCTAAACAAAGTTCTCCTAGGTCAGCCTCGGAGATGGGTTGGACTGGTCTTTCTACGCAGGAGGTATTCAACATAAATTCATCAGTACGCTTTTTTGGGGTTCTATTTGCTAGCAGACATTCAGCTACCAAAGGTCAGCAGGTGAGTTGCTGAGTGCTTTGACCGGCATCTCCTGGCAAACTGCTTTTTAAATTACACAAAAAACTGACTGTAGTAAGAAAAATTTTACCACTTAAAGTATTAGGCAATATTAAGTATCACCGATATAAATGCGCCCTGGCTAGGCCTGACTTTATTTTATACTGACTTGAGGGGTATTAACGCTTGGTTCGACTATTTAATTATTCATTAACCTGGAATTCGGGTCTTAACCTATTTTTAATAATAAGATTACATTTTTCCAAAATATAATAAAGTGACAATAGAGGAAAATCGGAATTGCCCGATCGCCCGCCTCGCGGTCGAATGTACCCGTGGGTGGGCGTCCCTGAGTTTTAGGTCGCACTATAACCGCGATGGTGTCCCCCCCACCAGCTACGGCCTTTGATACTCAAGACAACGAAGGACACGGCAATGCCGTTTCCCTACCCCAAAATAATCACTTTTTTTCGATGAAAGATCTAACCACCGGCTGCCGATTAATTGTAGGGAAACGGCCAGGCGCGGTGTCCTGAGTGTGGGTAATATCAATTCCGATGCCACCGAATTAGATATCAGGTAGAAAAATTGAGTGGAATTCAAACAACTTTAACCATTCCAAATCATTCACAAGCTAGCATTGATTAAATTATAAACTATACCAATTCCAGCAAATAAAAGGCTTTATTAAATTTAAAAATTAATCATATACCATGGTGAAAAGTAGGGACGGATATATATTGTACGCCATATCTATAGGGAAACGGTACGGCCGTGTCCGTACCAGGCTCTGCGAGTTTTAATGATGGCTATAAGATAGAGGATTGTAAGAAAAAAGTTTCAACTGAATCTTAACTTAGTGCTGTGCTTTGGTATGATCGACAGGGGGTTCTGCCAAAGACGTGTAACTAAATAGCAATTTACCAGTAGGTGATCGATGCAACCCGCCCTCACGAATCAGTTAAACAATGCTTTTACCCTTTTTCTCAGCTTGTTAGTAGAAGCAATACCTTTTCTGCTGCTGGGAGTTTTATTCTCAGGTTTGCTGCTGGGGTTTGTAGACGAACGCAAACTCGTATCCCGCATCCCGCGAAACCCGCTACTGGGGGCTTTGATGGGCAGTTCGATCGGCTTTTTGTTTCCCGTGTGCGAGTGCGGTAACGTGCCCGTAGCCCGCAGGCTACTGATGCAGGGAGTGCCCGCACCAGCCGCGATCGGCTTTTTGCTTGCGGCCCCCACCATCAACCCCGTGGTAATTTGGGCGACTTGGACGGCATTTCGCGATCAGCCAGAAATTGTAGTTTTGCGGGTGGTATTTTCCCTAGTCACAGCCACAATTATCGGCTGGGTGTTTAGCACCCAAAAAGACTTGCGACCTCTGTTGCAACCTGCTGTAGCCCGCGCTATCCCTCTACCAAAACCAGAGTTTTCCGAACAAGAGCTCGTCCAAGCCAACACTCCGCTGCTGTTGCAGTCGGGAACTTTTATGCTCGGTCAGCCGGGGGGGGCGGTGCCGATCGAATCTTTGCTACAAGACGACTGGAAGCCATTACAAACAGGCCAAACAGAAAAAACCTCGAAACGTTCCTCGATGTTCCACCGCGTTTCTAAAGAGCGTCTGCGCCTGCTTTTAGATACTATGGTACAGGAGTTGCGCGAATTGGGAGGAGTGTTGGTAATCGGAAGTGCGATCGCAGCAATCATTCAAGTTGGCGCACCCCGCGAACTCATTCTCAACCTCGGTCAAGGGCCCGTTTCCTCAATTCTCGCCATGCTGCTATTAGCCGCAGTCGTATCCATTTGTTCTACAGTAGATGCCTTTTTTGCCCTGTCTTTTGCTTCCACATTTACCAGCGGTTCGCTGTTAGCCTTTCTCGTTTTCGGCCCGATGATTGACCTCAAAGGCATAGGTTTAATGCTGTCAATTTTTAAAAGTCGAGCCGTAGTTTACATAATTGTCTTGGCAGCTCAGTTAACCTTTTTAATGACCCTCGGTGTTAACTTGCATTTAGGTTAATAAATTAGATATGACATATAAATAATACCCGTTGCGATTTTCAATGAAATTGATTCACGACGGTACTCACGGATATACGGGTAGCTGTTTTTTCAATCTTTGTTCTTCCTTATTTCGTCTTATTCTTTCTTTTTCTTCCTTCAAACTCTCTATTCGCAATTCTCAATGACTCTTACAAAATGAATCTTAAAAAAATTAGCCCCTGGCTGGACGCCCTAGCTATCTTAGCGTGGGGAATACTGCTCCTAAAATATTGGATTACAGGCAAATTAAGCATTCTCATTCACCCCAATTACTTTGGCTTGACTTTAGCGGGAGGAATCGGCTTAATGGTTATTGGCGGGTTAAAAACTTGGGAACTCGTAAAACTCGATCGCACCACAAAGCAATCGCGAACATCACTAGCAAATAACTCTCTAAGAGTTACAGAAGTTGAACACGTTACTTTGTTTCCCCCCAGCATCGGCAGTACCTTAATGTTGAGCGTCGCATTAATCGGTTTACTAACAACGCCACGCACTTTTAGCAGCCAGACAGCATTAGAACGAGGCCTCACTGAATCCCTGCCAATCACCAGACTGCAACCCCAAGAATTTCGCAATACTACAAAACCCGAACAGCGATCGCTCGTCGAATGGGTGCGGCTGTTAAATTTCAATCCAGAACCCGATACATACAGAGGTCAAAAAGTCAAAGTTCAAGGATTTGTAATTCACCCCCCCAACATAGCAGAACAATATATGTGGATCGGGCGTTTTATCATTACCTGCTGCGCGGCCGACGCCTATCCCATCGGGTTGCCAGTAAAATTACCGATCGGTCAAAGCCGCACCGCCTTTGCCCCAGACAGTTGGCTAGAAATAGAAGGAGAAACGATCGTAGAAGAACTCCAAGGCAAGCGCAAATTAATCATTCAAGCATCCTCCCTCCAGCCAATTCCCGAACCCAAAAATCCTTATGATTATTAGGTATAGAGGAAGTATGAGATTCTATTTTACATTTATTGCGAGATGGGTACTGAGAACCCTTCTCCGTATACAAATAAAGATACTGTACAGTCAGCTATAAAAGTCGCAGCAGCATCCTGTAGGAGTTGCAAATAACAAATTCAGCAACTACACTCGTAATTAGGAAATAAATTCTGAGTATATGTCATCCGAAAAAAAATTAGCTATCAAAGGTGCTGTTTGGACGATCGCAAGTTATGGAAGCAGTCAAATTATCCGATTTGGTAGCAACCTAATCCTGACGCGCCTGCTTTTGCCTGAATTATTTGGTCTAATGGGTCTAGCCTACGTTTTCATCATAGGCATTAACTTATTCACAGACATAGGTCTGGGCCCAAGTATCATTCAAAACAAGCGCGGGGACGAGCCTCAATTTTTCAACACTGCTTGGACAATGCAAGTTATTCGCAGCTTGTTTGTCTGGTTGTGTTTAATTCTAATAACCTGGCCAGTTACTCAATTCTATGAAGAACCCCGTCTGATGTGGTTGATTCCAGCCATAAGTATAAATACCCTAATAGGAGGGTTTAAATCGACTTCCGTATCCACCCTAGAACGCAAAATGAGCGTTAAGGAAGTAGTGCTTTTTGAGTTGGGTACGCAGATAATTTCTACTACAGTGATGATTGTGTGGGCTTTATTCGATCGCAGCATTTGGGCGATCGTTGTAGGCGGCTGGACTGGAGCTGTAGTGGAGTTAGTATGGAGCCATTTTTTGATTCCCGGCAAGTCAAACCGCTTTGCTTGGGATAAAGAAGCCGTAAAAGAAATATTTTCTTATGGCAAATGGATATTTTTGTCTACGATTTTATTTTTTCTGTGTTCTCAAGCCGATCGACTCATTCTAGGGAAAATATTTACTTTAACACTGTTGGGCATTTACGGCATCGCTTTTACCCTGGGGGATATGCCGCGCCAAGTCATCATCGCCATTAGTGGCCGGGTGATTTTTCCCTCGATTTCTATGCTAGCCACGTTGCCGCGGGAAGAGTTGCGCGCCAAGATCCTGAACAACCGCAAGTTAATTCTAATACCATTAGCCGTAGGTTTAGCAATTTTTGTGAGCTTCGGAGATCAGTTAATTTTAATACTCTATCGGAAAGAGTATGCGGCGGCTTCTTGGATGATGCCAATCTTGGCTTTAGGTATCTGGCACACCACCTTGCACAATATGATGGGTTCTTGTCTGTTAGCCGTAGGAAAGTCTCAGTACGCAGCTATGGGTAATCTGCTGACTTTTGTGAATCTATGTATAACTATACCGCTGGGATACCACTTAAAAGGTAATTTAGGTGCCGTGATTGCTGTAGCTCTGGGCGACCTTCCTACCTATGCAGTAACTAACTACGGTTTGTGGAAAGAAGGACTAACTTGTTTTTGGCAGGATATTCAATTAACAGGGCTGTTTATAGGGGTGCTAGCCACTCTAATTTGGTGTAGAGTGGCTTTTGATTTTGGTCTGCCAATCGATAAAATATCACCGATGGATTTAATTCCCATCAATCAACTGTTTAAGTAAAGGAAAAGGAGATTGTCTATATGTCAGCCGAACCCAATACAAGAAGAAAAGTAATTCACTTTATCTTTTTACAAATTGCTCTGTTTCAAGAAATATTGCGAGTGACTAGGAGGTATGCTAAACTGATGTTATTTTATCAAAGAAATAGCATTATAAATTTATTTAAACAAATCGAGCAACCCGAAAAAGAACGTCCCAAAGTCTTTGCTGCTGTCGCACACATTACATCCGTTGAAGAATCTAACAATCCAGAAAAAGGCGCAGAAAAAATAGAGAGACTCAGGCATACAATAGATGGACTGTTGACGAGTTTTGCTCATTGCGACCTGAGTATTGCTATCCAAACCCTACCGAACAGGCACGTTACAGCCTACTTACCTGAATATCAAATTAATTGCATTCAGATACAAGAAGGCCCTGAATGCGATCCCATGTTTGTAGAGTTTAGGCTTCAGGAAGAATTTGTCGAAAGAGTAGAAAAATTTGACTGGTTTTTATTCATAGAAGATGACATTGTTTTGTATGATGCTTTCATTCTAGAAAAATTAGAAAAATTTAACCGACAAAGCGGGTATGAGAATGCTATTCTTTACCCAAACCGTTTTGAAATGTATCAAGGAACCAAGAGATATATTGATTTGACAATAGATCCGGAGCTATCATGGAATCAGCTATCTAGTGTAAAGATAGAAGGTGTAAAATTTGCTGAGTTTAGCAATCCTCATTCAGCATTTTACTGTTTGTCAAGAAAGCAGATGAAAGAGTGGATGAAATCAGGTCGGCTCTTTAAAAATCAAGTAGTGAATGTCGGGCCTTTAGAGAGTGCAGCGACTTTTTGTATTTTGGAATGTTTCTCAATCTATAAGCCTCACCCGTCAAACTTAAACTATTTTGAGGTCAGACATTACGATAGCAAATATTCTAAGCTGTATCCCGCACCAGAATCGCCATATACACTGTCAGCAGTTAATAATATTTCCAACCCCCTAATAGTCAAGGATTCGTGAAAGGTATCTAAGTAGGGGTCATGATTATTAGGAAGATGGGTAGAGCGCCAGGGTTAACTCTCAACCTATAAAATAATTAGCGATTTGAGATTTAATCTCAAATATTCCTGGACGCAACTGGCACAATTGTAGGGTGATCTACTGTCCTCAAATCCTCTCTCGATCGAGCAATTTTTAGCTCTGAGGCATCCTAAAAGGTAAAACTCAAATTTCACCATATCTCCACTCGGTTGATACTGTTGAAAGTGCCGCAGAATCCACGGATTTAAGCTCGTGAGTTTAATTCAGTCCTGGAGGCATCAACACTTTCAGAAACCGAGTTAGTGACCAACATACTTCGTTCCAGCCCTTCTCGCTGGTAAAAAAACCGTTTCAGAGGGTCGGGAGTACGCCCAAGACAGTAAAATTTAAGAGGGAAAATTTGGCAGTTGATTTTCAGCAGAAAGTAGGAGAGAAAGATTTGTGAGTATTTTTAAGAAAAAAATTAATCCTTCACCTTTCGCTAATCTGCCATTCAAACAGCCGATCGACCGCACGGCCATCTTGCTCATGCTAGTGCTGAGCGTCTTAATCGGACTGCTGCTGCTGAGCGGCGATCGCACAGCACCCAGAGTGCGAGAATTTACCTGGGAAAACAAACAAATCGGCGCCGAAGATACCGGCTTTATCCTCACATTCTTTCGGCCGATGAACCAGCCCACCGTCGAGGAAAACTTAAAGCTAGAACCCCCCCTCCCCGGTAAATTTAGTTGGGCTGGAAGACGCATGGCTTACACCCTCAAAGATCCCGCACCCTACGGCGTTACCTACACAGTCAAACTGGCCGGAGCAACCGATAAGTATTTCGGAGAAAAAAATCAAAACAAAGGAACGCCGATGCAACCGTTTAGCAGTTCCTTTCGCAGCCGCGATCGAGCTTTTGCTTACATCGGCGTTCAAGGCGAAACAGAAAGCAGATTAATGCTAGTCAATCTCACCAGCAGCGACTCAAAACCGATACCCCTAACTCCCAAAGATTTAGTTGTCACCGATTTTAAACCCTATCCCGACAGCGATCGCATTTTATTCTCAGCCACCGATCGCTCGCTCGCCCGTACTCGCGGCACCCTAACTCAAGAACTATTCACAGTCACCACCGGCCTCAACCCCCAATCGGGTTCAGGAACTCAACAAAAATATCCAGCCGGTAGAATCGACAAACTATTAGATGCCAAAGATTACCAAAACCTCAAATTCGACCTCTCAGCCGACGGAAAAATCATAGTTGTCCAGCGCGTCAACCGCCGCAATCCCGGCGATTTCAGTCCTTGGATTTTGGAAGAAACACAGGCGCCCAGACCATTGGAAAATGAACAAGGCGGAGATTTTATGATTCGCCCCGACAGCAAATCGATGGTAATATCTCAAAAACAAGGATTAGCGATCGTCCCCCTCAAACCCGAAGCAGACCCAGTAGAATTTTTGCCAAAATACGAACAAGTATTGGGCATGGCCCGGGACAACTCTGCCGCCGCCTATGTTAAATACAACAGCGACTTTACTCGATCGCTTTTCATCTTAGATAACCAAGGTGTAGAACAAGAAATATTGCGTATTCCCGGCAGCATTATGGCCGTTTATTTCGACCCCCGCAAAAACCAAGACAACCAAGTTCAGCGTCTCTACTGTTTGTTAGCCCAACGCCTCAAAACAGAAAGCTATAAAGAACAGCCTTTCATCGCCACCATCGACCTCAAAAAAGAAGGTACTCGTTTGGTAGGAACCATCAAACCGCTGCTGATTTTGCCCAACCAATTAGATACCCAAATCAGTTTATCTCCCGACGGTCTGGCATTAATTTTCGACCAATCAGTCACAGCAGCAACTCCCTCAGCAGCAGACAGTCCCCGCAACGATAGCGGACAGTCGATCGCCACCAGCCGCCTCTGGCTGCTACCCTTAGTAGAAATACCGACAGACGGTTCTCCCGCAAAACTACAGCCCGAAGAACTTCCCTTTGCCGGCTATCACCCCCGCTGGCTACCATAAACCAATTTGAGATTTAAGATCGCACTGCTGACTAATGACTGGTGACTAACCTAAAATCTAAAATCTAAAATCTAAAATCCTTATGACTCCCGAAGAAATTAGCAATAGCCTTAAAGACTTATTTGGTGATAGTGTTGAGATGCCTGCTGCCACTTCTTGGCAAGTAGAAACCCCCAATTTTCGCCTCTTAGTCCTCCTTTCAGAAGACGGGAGTTGGCTGCGGATTTTGCTGCCGATCGCCGATGCCCAGGAAGCTCAACCATTTCTTGATAAACTGCTAGAAGCTAACTTTGACACCACCCTCGAAACTCGCTACGCCTTACATCAAAACGTTTTGTGGGGAGTATTTCAGCACAGTTGTGCCACACTCGCGACCGCCGATTTCTCAGCCGCCGTCGCCAGACTGCTGGCTTTGCAAGAGAGAGGTTTGTCTGACTTTTTCGGCGGTTTGATAGAAAGCCGCATCCGTCAAATCATCAAAGCTGCGAAGGCGCAGGGACAGTCTGTGGAAACTACCCTTCAGACTTTAGACCGTTTCTACGCAGAGGGATTGATGGGTGAAATGGAACTAGGGCGAGAGTCTCGCGAAAATACTCTCGCGGCTTGGCGGTATCAGCTAGAACGCCTCTGGCCGGAGGTGGAACCCTAAGAAGACGATTGGAGACGGCAGATGGCAGGTGGCAGATGGCAAAAAACTGACTACCATCGACGTTTGAAGTTGCTTAAAGTTGCATTTCTTTTGAGTGGTATGGCCACCGCCAATACGGTTAGAACGTTCTTAATTGCACAAACCCTTGCGGAACATTGCTTCTTCGTTCTCTCGCGACGATAACTAAAGCCTTCCATCCGTTACATTCGGTTACATCCGAAGAAAGCGAATCCGTGGCCGAACTTCTTTCTGCTGTACAATCTGCCGATTGTTGCCTGGACCCCAGTCTTGACGATACCGTTGGAACCTCAAGCCCCTTGGACGATGGCTGATCCGGGCCCTCCAACCCTCGAAGGATGCCCGTATATTCACTGATAAGCCGCTCGCGGTTCTCCAATTCCCTTCTATCACTAGAAAAATGGTATAATTTATCACAATAATTAATTATAAATATTAAAAATTTTCGGAAAACACGCGATCGCAGGTATATCATGGTAAAAAGTTTACAGATGAACTCCGTAATATCCACAAAAGCTTCGATCGTTTAACATTGATTTAGAAACAAAACCTTTAGCACACAATGCTAGTGTAATCGGGTTAAGCCACCGGGTACTATTCTAATTTAACAAACTAGCAACTACCCTCTCCCAATTACCCATTACCAATTAATAGCAACTTAAGTTATCCATCTATACAACATTTAACAGGGGTTTCATCTATGTTTGCTGTGCGTGAGACTAGCTCGGAGTTATCAGTGTTGCATATACCTGAAATTTGTACTTGGAACATTTCCTTAGAATCAACTCTCCTAGACCTGCCCCTCTACAACTGCCAAATTGAATTAACTCAACAGGCAAAAGAAGTAGCCCAGGCTTTTGAAAAAAATTCCATGCTTCCTGGCGTTATTTTGACAGAGGGGGGTACTTTTGTCGGCATAATATCCAGGCGTCTATTTTTTGAAAAAATTAACCGCCGCTACGGATTAGAAATGTTTTTCAAGCGACCAATAGAGGTATTATACAAGTTTTCTAAGCCAGAGCCGCTGATACTTCCCGGCAGTAAATTAATAGTAGAAGCCGCCGAGGAATCGCTTTACAGGTCAGGAGAATTAATTTACGAACCTGTAGTAGTGGAAGTAGCGCCTCAGAGCTACAAACTCTTAGACGTACACCAATTAATGGTTGCTCAATCAAGAATTCATCAATTAACAAATAAGTTGCTCCACAAACAAACCCAATCCAAACTCATCCAAACAGAAAAAATGGCTAGTTTGGGGAGAATTGTAGCAGAAGTAGCGCATGAAATCAGAAATCCGCTGAACTGTATTTGGGGAAATTTAACTTTTCTGCTGTCCTATTTTGAACACTTGCTTCAGCTCATGTCGGTTTATGAAGAAGAATATTCGGAACCATGTCCCCGAATTGACGCTCTCAAAGAAGAAATTGAATTTGATTTTTTACAAGAAGATTTACCTATCACCTTAGAAGGGATGGAGTTGGGAGCCTCGCAATTGCTAAAAATAGTTAACGGGCTGCACCACTTCTCTCATATGGACGAGACAAAACCAGTGGAGACAGACATTCACGAATGCGTGGAGATGACGCTGTTAATTTTGAAAAACCGCTTTAAAAATAGCATAGCAGTGGTTAAAAATTACGGTGAACTGCCGCTAGTAAGCGGCTACTCCGGTCAGTTGAGTCAGGTGTTTTTGAATTTGTTAGTTAATGCTCTAGACGCCCTGACAGAGTACGCAGCCGTTCGAGAAATGCACACCCAGTGCCCGGACAACTGGCAGCCCCAAATCGAAATTACCACTAAAGTCATAGAAACCGAACACGGCAAGCGGGTGGCAATTTGCATTGCCGATAACGGGCCCGGCATTCCTCCAGAAAATCACCAGCAGATATTTGACACCTTTTTTACCACTAAACCAGCAGGTAAAGGCAGCGGTATGGGGCTGGCTATCTGCAATCAAATCGTCACAGAAAAGCACGGCGGCCAACTCAAATTGCGATCGCAACCAGGTAAGAACACTGAATTTGAAATTATCCTGCCCATAGTTCACAAAACATGATTAACTCAAGAATATTCTCGGTTGTTCGCTCCTGCGTTGAAGTGATAGGCTAGCTTAGTAGGTTCTCAATTCACTTTCCCAGCGTTTCGGCAACTAAAAGTTCCAGTGGCACATAAATTCAGTTCTAAACTCCTTGGCCCTTCACTCTCCGAAGGCAGCCATCAAGACCTTTCCCTAGAGTCTACCCTCTGGGATTTGCCCCTGTATGACTTTCAGGTTAAATCGAGCTGCTTGGCCGTGGCAGTTGCCGAAATGTTTGAACAGCATCCCCTAGTGCCGGGAGTCGTCTTGATGGAAGCAGGAGAGTTTGCGGGGATGATATCCCGCAGGCAACTGCTGGAATATTTGCTTAAACCCCAAGGCCCAGAGCTATTTTTGCACCTGCCACTAAAAGTTCTCTACAGTTACGCTCGCGTCGAAATATTATTAGTCCCAGAGAGTACAACCATTTTGGCAGCAGCTCCACAAGCTCTGCGTCGATCGCCCGAATTGCAGTCAGAACCGATCGTCGTCCAAATAGACTCCCAATCTTACCGACTCTTAGACCCTAACGCACTAAACATCGCCTACTGGCAAATTCGTGGCATAGAAACTCAAGTCCGCTACGAAAGAGCCCAAACTCAAATGATTCAAAGCGAAAAAATGGCTAGTTTAGGGCGTTTAGTCAACGGAGTCGCCCACGAAATTTTAGATCCGGTAGGCTTTATCTGGGGGAATTTAACCTACGTAAGCGACTACAGCAAAAACTTGATGGAATTGCTCTCAGTTTACGACGCATACTGTACCAACCCCCCGCCGCAAATAGCACGGCTCAAAGAAGAGATCGACTATGACTTTTTGCAAAACGATTTCCTCCGAACTGTTGCCAGCATCAAATCAGGAGCGGAACGTTTGAGCAAGCTGGCAAGCAGTTTGCAAAACTTTTGCCACATAGACGATGTTTATCCCAAACCAACCGACTTGCACGCCAACATAGACAGCATACTTTTGCTGCTCAAAAGTCGTTTGACCAGGGAAATCCAAGTAGTGAAAAACTACGGCTACCTGCCACCAGTGCCGTGCTATGCAGGACAGCTAAACCAAGTATTTATGAATATCTTAACCAATGCTATTCATACATTAATTAATGAAGCAGTCGGTCAAGAATTGGCGAAGGAGTTCAAAGGTGGAGGGTTCAGAGACGGTGATCGCCAGCCTAAAATTGAAATCACAACTCAAGTCTGCTGTCCCGAACCTGCGCCGGATTTAGATAAACTTCATGTTCGCTGGGTTTCGATTTGCATAGCCGATAACGGGCCAGGAATGTCACCTAGCAAGTACAAAAAAATTATAGAATCATTTTCTACGGAAAAACGCGCCCTCAAAGAAACCAGTTTAGCAGTTAGCTATCAAATAGTGACGGGCAAACACGGCGGTGCATTCAGAATGCGATCGGAGTTAGGCAGCGGCACTGAATTTGAAATTTTGTTACCCTTAGCTTAAAGAAGTCAGTTGTCAGTTGTCAGCAGTCATTAGTCATTAGCCAGTAGTCAGTAGTTATTGGTTATTAGTTATTGGTTATTAGTTATTAATTATTATGAAAAATACTGCTACATCTAAATTAGAGGCAATCTTCTGTAGGGAAACAGCAATGCCCATTAGTGTCAACTTAACGTCAAACCTACTACCGGTCTACTCTTTGACGATTATAACTCGATCCCCCCTAGCCCTTCTTAAGGGGGGAACAAGATTCTTCTCAAAGTCCCCCTTCTTAAGGGGGATTTAGGGGGATCTAGACTTTGCCTAAAAGCGACATTTATTAGGGTTTCAGGCTTAAGTTGACACGAATGGGCAATTCTGTGTCCCTACCTGAAAACGGCTGTAACAGTCAACAGTCAACAGTCAACAGTCAACCATTCTCTAACTGACTGCCGCACATTTTACAAAATCTAGCATTAGCATCGTGTACAGACCAACCGCAACCTTTACAAACAGCTTCTCCGTGATTAGCACTTTTAACTAATTGTTTAATCAAATCCCCTAATTGCCAAGGAATTAGAGCAATTCCCGTCAAAATCATCAAAATAGTCAGAAAACGGCCGGATTCCGAAATCGGAGTAACATCGCCAAATCCCACCGTCGTCATTGTGACAACCGAGAAATAAACAGCATCCAAAAAAGTTCCAAAACTTTCGGGATTTGCCGGATGTTCGACTTGATAAATCAAACCAGAATAAACAAAAATTATTGCCAGCAAAGTAAACAAAATCCGAGCAAAAATTACCCCATCTTCGCTGCTGATGCGGAAAATAGAAATTTTTAATTCCAGGAAGCGGATGAGTCTGAGAATTCTAAACCAGCGAAAAATTCTGATAAAACTGACGTTGACAAACCCCAGCAAAAATGGTAATATTGCCAGCAAATCAATAATTGAAAAAAAACTAAAAATAAATTTAACTCGATTTTCCGCACACCACAGCCGCAATAAATACTCAAACACAAAAATAACTAAAAGCGCTGTATCGAGAGTTTGGAAATTAATTCTAACAGTTTCCGAAATCGGGTAAGTTTCGGCGATGAAGCTGGTCGAAGATAGGAGAATAAGTCCGGTAAGGGTTAAATTGACGGTTCTACCAATTGGGGTTTCGATATCTTCGAGATAAAATCCAATTTGCGATCTGGTTAACATAGATGAGAGAATTAATACCATTTATGAGGTAAGGGAATTATCGCATATGAGTATCGAATTAATTAAGGGTGAAAGGTTCAATCTTTCTAAAGAAACTCCTAATTTCAATAAAATTGCGATCGCCCTGGGTTGGCAAGTCAGCCAGACAGCACAAAACTGCGACATTGACGCATCAGTTTTTATGTTAGCGGCGGACGGTCGCATTCCTGATGAAAAGTATTTTGTATTTTACAACAATGTGACATCGCCGGACGGTGCGGTGCGACATTCGGGAGACAGCAGGAATGGACAAATTGAGGGAGATGATGAGACGGTTTATGTGGATTTGAGTAAAATCAATTCGGCGATTCAGGAAATTGTGTTTGTTGTGACTATTCACGAGGGAAAGGAAAAAAATCAAAGTTTTAGTAAAGTTACAAATGCTTTTATCAGGCTTTACAATCGAGAAACTGTTAGCGAATTGGTTAGGTACAATTTAAATCAGATATTTTCCCAAGAAACGGCTTTAGAATTTGGACGTTTGTACAAGAAGAATGGCGAATGGAGGTTTCAGGCGGTAGGACAGGGATATAATGCTGGGTTGCAAAGTTTTGTAGACAAGTATTATGTTGAGAATGCGGTTGAGAAAAGCTCGAATGCTGGTGAGAAGCTTGATGATGCTGAGGTTGTGAGGCGGTTTAGCGATCGGGTGGATCGGTTATTGCGCGAAGAGGCGGTATCTAGCAAAGCTGCAGAACAGCCGATCGCTAAACCTGTGAATGCCGATACTGTGGAATCTAAGGAAGAGGAAAGAATAGATGATTCTGCACTAGAAAATCTGGAACCAGCTATTAGTGCTGAGGAATTTTTGCAACGGTATCAAGAGGGAGAACGCGACTTTACAGGGATTAACTTAGCGGGAGTAAATCTAACCGGAAAATCCCTGAGTCAGGTTAACTTGAGTAGCGCTAATCTCAGCGGTGCAGAACTTTCTGGAACAAACTTACATGGTGCTAATCTGAGTGAGGCAAATTTATGTCATTCAAACCTTCATAAGGCAAATCTAAACTCAGCAAACTTAAGGAAAACAAAATTTCTCAATGCCAATTTAAGTGAAGTCCGTCTCTATTATGCAAACCTAAGTGAAGCTAATCTGAGTGGCTTAGATCTTAGCAGTGTTAATTTATATCCGGAGACAAACTTGAGGATGGTAAATCTCAGTAAAGCAAATTTAAGTGGGTTAAATTTGAGTAAATTAGAATTTATGGAGGCTGATTTGAGTAATGCAAACCTAATTAAGACTAACCTATTCGAGACCAACCTTGAAGGGGCGAACCTTGAGGGAGCAAAACTTCAACAAACAGTTTACAACGCAAGGACTACCTTCCCCAAAAGGTTTAATCCTGTTAATGCAGGTGCTTACTTAATTGCTCCTAGTGCTTCACTGCAAAAAGCGAACCTAGCTGGTTTTGACTTGAGTCAAGTAAACTTGGCTGGAGCTAATCTGCAAGGAGCCAACCTCACATCAACAAACCTGAATGGTGCACAATTGAGTGAAGCTAACTTGAGTCAAGCTAACTTGAGTGGTGCCAATCTAACTAAGGCCAATTTGATCGGTGCAAAACTCCTGCAAGCTAATTTGATTAAAACCAAGTTAAGCGAAGCAAATTTGAGTGTTGCCAACTTAACGGCGGCAAACCTCACAGAAGCAAACCTGATACAGGCAAATTTAAACCATGCTAACCTGAATGTGGCAGACTTAAGTGGAGCGAATCTAAAAAATGCACAAACATATGGGGCAAATTTTAGTGGTGCCAACTTAGAGAAAGCTAACATGAAAGGAGCAAATATGGGTAGAGCAAATCTCGACATGGCAACACTCACAGGTGCAATTATGCCAGATGGCACAATTCACGAATGAATTATATCGCCAATATTAAAAAGCCAGGTGGGCAATTTATTGGTGTAAATTTAACCGAAATTCCGGCAGGGAATGAATTTCCTGCCGGACTGAGGGAAATAGCGTTAAATTGACACCAATGGTGTGCATCGCCCTCCTTACAAATAAAGTATGATGAGTGTGAAATATCAAATACATAGATTTTCGATGAATGAATTCGACACAGAAATCATAGAATCTACCCTCAGATGGATGACGGAGTTTGTAGAGTTACCCCATCCAGTGTTCAGCAATTTAGCGATTTGTCCCTTCACTAAAAAAGCACGCTTGGCAAATCAAATTTTATTCAAAATTGAGCGTTTTTCAGCGCTAACTGAGTTTGAGGGAGATTCGGCCATAATGAAATCGATTTATGAATTTTACAATTCCGATTTGGAAATAATGGTAGTAATTAATCCCGAAAAAAACGTAATTACTGCGCCCGAAACTAAACAATTGATAGACAAACTGAATGATCGGATTTCAGAGTTAGGCTTGCTGGCTTTTCACACTCATCCCGAAGAAGATTTTAATATTGACGGACTTCATACTAGAAGAATGCCGTATCCGGGCTTCACCGTTCAAGTAAATTCTAAGCTGAAGCCAGCTTCCGATTCTTTAGAGAAAACTGAATATTACAAAAATTGGACGGCCGAACAACTAAAATATTTCGGGATTCCGAGAAATTGACGATCGCCCGCCCTCCCCGCGCATCTCTGTGCCATTACAATAAACTCAGCAAAAAATCTTTACACATAAGAACTCATGCAGCTCAAGTCAACAACCCGCCATATTCGCATATACACCGCCATCCTCGAAGATAACGAACTCGTCCCCAGCAACGACCTTTTGACCCTCGACATTGACCCAGATAACGAACTTAACTGGAACGACGAGTCAGTCAAACAGGTATATGCCAAGTTCGACCAACTCGTAGACGCCTACGAGGGCGAAGACTTGACCGAGTACAACCTCCGCCGCATCGGTTCGGAGTTGGAGCACTTGGTACGATCGCTCTTACAAAAAGGCCAAATCAGCTACAATCTCAACAGCCGCGCTGTCAACTACAGCATGGGCTTGCCTCAAGTTGATTCCAAAGTTCACCTGTAAGGGCGATCGGGCGATCGGCATTTATGTCAACTTAAGATTGAAACCCATAATAAAGGTCGCTTGTAGCTGAGTTTCGATCCCTCCTACTCCTCTTAATCAGGGGAGTACGGGGGAAAAGAAAGTTCTGTTTCGTCTCTCGCTTTGAGGATTGAAGGGGATGTAGACTTGGATACCGAGGAAAGGTGGAGATGGGGAGAATTGAAAAAAGCTGCTTTTATTCTTCTTCCTGCTTGTTTCTGACTCCTGACTCCTGACTCCCGGCTTCTTCCTTCTTCCCACTGCCCTCGGATTTCTCCCGCGCCTTCCCAGCATCAACCGGAGAATGTGGAACGCGATCGCGTTCCAAAAACTGTTTAACTGCCAGTTGGCGGTTGGTCATAAACTGACCCCAAGCGCCGGGAAACAGCCCATCCAAGGTTTCCACCAGCGCCCAAACCTCAAGATTCATCACTTTGTAATAAAAACTGTGAGAATGTTGAATGCTAGTGAGTATTTCGTCTATTTCAACGGCAGGCAGTAGCTTCGGATCGGGCACATTCTTGGAAAAGGCGCTGGGTTCATGTGGGGGCATGGTTAAATACTCAACAGCTTGCAGAGGCCGGTCAGTCGATTTGAGATTTGAGATTTGAGATTGACTCCACAGATGGATCTGCGGGCTTGAACTAATATCTAATTTTTTTTGCTCACCACCACTCCTGTCGGGAGCTTGCATCCGTCAGTAGATGTGAGATGTGAGATTGTAGATTTTATACTTTAGATGGACTCCACAGATGAATCTGGGGGCTTTTATCCGTCTTTGGGCCAGGTTAAATTTAACTTTACTTGCGAAACTCGGGTACGAGGCAATTAACACCCTTGGCGAGAAAACCGAGAATTGATATTTATTTATACCTGTCGGGTCAGGTGATTTCTACCTAGCTGCATCATACCATTATAGTTAGTCTAAAATCTTAATTCCCTTGAGTGCTGCGATTTTTTCGGAAATTGTCACTATCAGGAATATGCTGAAAACAGCGTGCTTTCAAGCCGAGGACTTGGGCGTCGCGCGATCGTCTCACCCTGAAAGCTCATAGCAAGATTCATCCGGTCGTCAACAAAATGGTAAACTATTCGTGTCAGTACAAGACATTAAAACCTACCCCTAGACTGGGGGAAAGTCACGCCTAAAATATTGTCAGGAGTTGGACTAAACAGCAAAAAAATTTACTAAAGTTAGTCATACTTAACTTGACTGGTTAACCTTTGTGGGTGGTAGAATTAGAGCGATGCCAAAAACCAAGGCTTAATTATCTGGGAGAGTAAACCGAGCGTGCAAGTCAAAACTGACCAGCCTGTCACAAGGTCGAACGGGAGTCCGCGTTTTGTTAAATAGGTTGAAAATATTGGATGACTCACGGCTAAAATCTTCAACTAAAATTAATTCGATTAGGGTGGGCTACACCCGAATTAACGCCTGTGGACAAGAAGGAGCCGACTCCCTTGGGTGAAGCAGGAAGCAGACCCTTCAGGAGCAATCCCGATTGAATGGTGAGACTTAAATAAGTTTAGCCAAGTTTTGTGTAGCAGATATCACTACGCACACAAAAGTGGAAACGTGGTGATTCCGGGAACCTGAAAAATCAGGATATTAGGACTGCGAAGTCTTAAGAATCTGCGTCTGTTGAGAAAGCGGGAGTGTCAAATAATCGCCACGTATCAACCCGTCGAGGTTCATCGCTAAAATAGTTCAGATCAGCACGCTTGCCCAAAGGCGTCAGGAACCCTTATGCAAAACTCTGTGGCAAAACACTACTTATGGGCTTTAGGTGAAGGGATCAAAGGGTGTAAGCCAGGCGATCTGATCGCTGGTCGCTACTTGGTCAAGCGCGATCGACTTCTTGTCGATACTCAACCCGAACACTTGCCGGAACTGCCCGATGAGATTCCGAGTGTTGTCACTCCTTATCTGAGACTGTTTGCCTATCAGTTGCACGTACCTCAAGTATACGGCCTGGTATCGTCCAAGATGAGCAAGCTATCGGGAGATATTTGGCTACTGGAAAACGGGCCGATTTTGAAGGTGACGGAATCTTTAATGCCGGAATTGGCAGACTCCTGGAAAGGATCGGCAGCGATGCGGCAGCTCAATTGGCTGTGGCAAATTGCCCAGTTGTGGCAGCCGTGTATCTCTCAGGGCGTGGCTTCCACGCTGCTGACTCCGGAACTGCTGCGGGTGGAAGGGCAATTGGTGCGGTTTCTGGAATTGCAGCCCGATCGCAAACCGCCTCATTTGTCGCAGTTGGGCAAATTGTGGCAGCAGTGGCTCGAAGATGCTCACCCGGCTATTGCTAATTTTTTGAGGCAACTTTGCCAGCAAATGGTTGCCGGTCAAGTGCGCCACGGCGAACAATTGATGGGCCAGTTGGATAAAGCTTTGGCAAAGTGCGGCCGATATTACGATCGTCACGTTGAAATTGCCACGGGCACGGATGTAGGCAGATCCCGGGCTCACAACGAAGATGCTTGCTATCCGCCCAGCGGTACGCTGTTCGCAGGAAGCCCGGGTGCGGAAGCTTGCGCGATCGTCTGCGACGGTATCGGCGGACAAGACGGCGGCGAAGTAGCTTCGGCAGAAGCAATTGGTGTGCTGCGCGACAAGTTGCAGCAAATGCCGCTACATCAGGCTAATTGGGACCCGTTGAGCCTGACTTCTAAGCTGGAACGGGCGGCTTGTGCTGCTAACGACAAGATAGCCAGTCGCAACGACAGCGAACACCGCCAAGGCCGCCAGCGGATGGGAACTACCCTAGTTATGGGTTTAGCCCACATTCACGAGATCTATGTCGCCCACGTCGGAGACAGTCGCGCTTACTGGATTACCCGCACCGGCTGCTATCAAGTTACTCTCGATGATAATGTGGCTTGCCGCGAGGTGCGTTTGGGCTACTCTCTCTACCGGGATGCTTTGGAACAAGTGGCCGCCGGAGCTCTGATTCAAGCTTTGGGGATTACTTCGTCCAACACTTTGCACCCGACTGTGCAGCGTTTTCCAGTGGATGAAGACTGCGTTTTGCTGCTGTGTTCCGACGGTTTGAGCGATAAAGACCGGGTTGAGGAATGTTGGGAAGCGGAGATTTTGCCAATTCTCGACGGTAGTATTAATTTGGCTAAGGCGCGCGATCGACTGATTGAGATTGCTAATACTAGAAACGGTCACGATAACGTCACTGTTGCTTTAATTCACTGTCAAGCACATTTGAGGGAAGACGGCAATACTTTGACAGAACTGTCTGTCGCACCTTTAGATACGCCGATCGAACTAATTTCCGACAGCGAGGATATGCCAACGGATTTGAATGGGCCCACAAGCCTTGGCGATGGGAATTTTGAAGGAAAAACGCAGTTGTTACAGCCGGACAAAAGCAAAAGCCCATTTTCGCTGCTGCTGAAAATTTTATTTTTATTAGGCTTGGGGGGTGTATTTGCTTATTTTTTCATCCCTCCGGTGGGTCGCGCGATCGATACTGCCGGGGAGTCGATTTTTGGCAAAGGCGGTTTAATTAATCCTGGAAGCAAGCCAGAAAAAACTGTTGAATCTGTACCTTCTCCGGTCAAATCTTTAGAAATCGGCTCGTTTATAGAGATTAAAAGTTCTGGGGCTGGGGCAGTGGAAAAAGAGAGCGATCGCTTGGATTTGCGAGTTGCAATCGGTGAGTTGACTGTCAAAGGAACAGTCCCAGTCGGCAGCGTTTTGCAGGTGACAAACAAACAGCTTACACCTCAAGGCAATTGGCTGGAATTGAAAGTTTGTTCGATTCCTGAAATAGTGCGCTCGAACTCTCCCAAACCCGAGTCAAATAAAGATTTTTCTACAGTTTCAAAACAGGCACAGAATCCATCTTCCGGTGTGACAACTCCCTCGCCTTCCCCGACAGTTAAGCCAACAGTTGAAGTAGAAAGCGCCAAGCTGCCTCCCGGTGTGACAACTCCCTCGCCTTCCCCCACAGTTAAGCCAACAGTTGAAGTAGAAAGCGCCAAGCTGCAACCGGGGGAAATCGGATGGATTCAAGAACAAGCTGGCTTTTCTAAAGTAGTCTCTAACCTAGCCTTAAACCCAACTCAAAAGGGAAAATGCGTTGATCCTGGCTCAAGTCCCAATGCTAATTAAACTGTTAATGCTTGAGTATGTTGAGCGAAATGGATAGAGTTTAGTATAGAGGAAAATGCAGATTCCTAAACAAAACTAATATTAACGGGTACAATTGCAGCTCAAGGATATGAAAAATTTTTAGATTTTAGATTGGGGAGTTAACAATTACCAATCTAAAATCTAAAAATTTTGAAAAATTTCTAACCTAATTTCTTAGATACCTCTGCCAGTTTAGTCACCATTTGGGATACGGCTTTGTCAACTGCCGCGCTCAAAAGTGAGTCTTCATTGCTGCTGCCAGAATTGCCACCAATACCCCTAACGGAAATATTAGAATCGCTTTGATCCGCTTCTCCAACTGCTTTGGCGGTGGCAAGAATATCTCCTGAAGCTGTACCGATTAACCGCACATCTATTTGAACGGTAGCTTTGGTTTTTTGTGAACCGGCACCGATTCCCATGAAACTGCCGCCGCCGGATTGTTTGTCGATATTAAACTTGGTAATGGTGCCGATGAGCACGGCGTCAACTCCTAATTGTTTGCCAATTTCGGCTGCTGTGCCGGCATCCATCGCGCCGCTGCGATTTTGCTGTTTGAGCACTTGTTCGAGTTTGCTACGATCGACTACTGTATAAGTGCCGTTGTTGACGAGTTCGTTGATTAACAGTTCGCTGATGCCTTTGGCGGCGCCGACTCCCCTGTAGGAAGTGTAATAGCTGTTGGTGGGGCCGTAGTCGAAGTCCATGACTACGAGGCGCTTTTTGGCAGTTGCTTGGGCGAGTTGGGTTCTGGGTTCGGTGGTGGCTGGTGTGGCGATCGCATTGACTGAAACGCCCGCTAGCATTAGGGTAGCGAGGGAAATGCTGGTTAAGCGAGATATGGTAGTTGTTTTCATAAAGCTTACCTCACAGTTGTTTTGTGCCGACTCTAGGATACTTTACGGAACAGCCCGATGTCAGGGTTGGGGATGAGGAGGTTGGAATTGGCGGGTTTTAGTGTTTTTTGACTTTCAACAAACTTAATTTTTGTTAATTAACCGCAGAGCACGCAGAGGACACAGAGAAAGAAAGGAAGAGTTTAATCAAGGTTTCAATCCTTTATAGGGATTTAGGGGTTTTCCTGCCAAAAAATCTCATATCTCTTTACTCTAACGGTGGCAACCACCGCACAGCCATCCAATATTCCTCTTACCCCCCAGATTCCATAAAACCCATCAACCAATTAGCCATCGTCGCCCTGCGAGTCTGTCGGGGCCCGAATTCCCCAATTTTATAGCCTTTAAAGCCCAATTTTTCCTTCAGCAACTGCTTGTTTTCTGGAGGAGTCGATCGAGTCAATTTCACCGTCGCCGGCCTAGAATCGATAAAATCCGGCGGTTCCGGGTAATCTTGACGCCACTCGGGTGCAACTCCTGCACTGTTCCACTTGCCAGTCTCGGCATCCCAGCGGTAGCCCAGATACTGCCAAACTAGCTGATTGACAGCAGCATCGTCGATTTCTTCGTTGAGAATAGCCCAAATAGTTTCGTTATTCAGCGGTGGTAATTCAGACATGAGCGCGATCGAATCGGAAATAAAAAAAGTTTAACTCACATTAAATAATATTATCAGGGACGGGCCGGACAGCCCGTTCCACAAAAAATCATAGGAATTTGTTTGTGGGGTGGACACGCAAGCCCGCCCAAAATGCCACCCCCAAAAAAATTAATTATTCAAAATTCCGTCTTTCTCGGCCATAGACAGCATTAAGTCAATCACGCGACTAGAATAACCCCACTCGTTGTCGTACCAAGAAACAACTTTGAAAAACTTAGAATTCAGTTCAATTCCCGCACCTGCATCGAAAATGCTCGATCGCGCGTCGCCCTGAAAATCTGTCGAAACCACCGCATCCTCAGTATATCCCAGAATGCCTTTGAGTTCGCCCTCCGAAGCTTTTTTCATTGCTTCACAAATTTCTTTATAGCTAGTTTCCTTCGCCGTTTTGAAAGTAAGGTCAACTACAGAAACGTCGGGAGTTGGCACCCGCAAGGCCATTCCAGTCAATTTTCCTTTCAATTCTGGCAACACCAAAGTAACAGCTTTTGCTGCACCGGTGGAAGATGGAATAATATTTTGAGCCGCACCGCGTCCTCCCCGCCAATCTTTTTGGCTGGGCCCGTCTACAGTTGGTTGAGTAGCAGTCATCGCGTGAACTGTAGTCATTAAGCCTTCTTCCAAACCGAAGTTATCGTTAATTACTTTGGCAATTGGTGCTAAACAATTCGTCGTACAGCTAGCATTAGAAACAACCGTATCTTTTGCTGAGTCAAATTTGTGGTGGTTGACGCCTACTAGAAAAGTTGGAACTTTTTCCGGGTCTTTTGTGGGTGCTGAAAGTATTACTCGTTTTGCTCCCGCCGTCAAGTGTTTTGATGCGCCTTCAAAATCTGTAAACAATCCGGTAGATTCTACAACATAGTCTGCACTCGTTTTATCCCAAGGCAATTCTGCCGGATTTCTAATCGCTGTGCAGGGTATAAAATTTCCGTCAATGACAATGCCGTCTGGTTTGCTTTCCACTTCGCCGTCGTAAATGCCGTGGGTAGAGTCGTATTTGAAAAGATAAGCCAGGTTGTCGGGCGAAACTAAGTCGTTAATGCCGACAAATTCGATGTTGGGGTTTTTGATGCCGGCACGCATCACTAGCCGTCCGATGCGACCAAATCCGTTGATGCCGACTTTTAATGCAGCCATGTTTAAACTCCTATGGAAAATATCCTTAGTCGATCGGGCATTAGCGAAGCCTTCGAGGAGGATCGCCTGTTGTGGCTTAGAATTTACCACGCTAACGGATTTTTGCAACTGATTCTTTTCTATCTCTTAAGAATTCTGAATTCTGCCCCGGCTGGGAAGGGCAATTAATCCTGAAATGACCGCTGACTAATGGCTAATGGCTGATTTTTGTCAACTTGTAAAAGTGCTATAATAGACAGAAATTATTTTCAAAATTGCCTTTTTAAAATCAGGCTAAAGTAATAATAAAAAAGTTACCCAAAAGGCGAAACGGATTGGCATTCTCACCAGTGGCGATGGAACCAAAGCCTAAGATGAAAGTTGCCTATTCGCTCAAGGACACGGCATTGCCGTGTCCCTAAACATATGGCGTAGAATCTATGTGTAGCTCAATTTTTCCGAATTGGTATAATCACTAATAACTAATGACTACCCGACGCATCTAGTAATTAGCAATTCCACCGCATCTGAAATAAAACACGACCCACCAAATTTATTGAGCACGGGTCTAATGTTTTCTGCAACTGCTGAAACTTGAGCTGGTGAACAAAAAGCAAGCACATAAATGTTATCCAGCGCCGTCATTGATGAATCACGGGAAACGTGATCCCTAGTGCTTTTTCCAGCAACATCACGGATCACCGAATAACCCGGTACGCCAGCTTTGTCTAAACCGTCTAAAATCTTGCCGAGTTCGACTGAGTGGGCTATGATTTCTACTCTTTTGACTGACTCCATCATCTCACCTCCAAAACATATTTATTCCGTATAGATACAGGGGAATGCCTACAATGATATTAAATGGAAATGTCACTGCTAAGGCAGTTGAAATGTAAAGACTTGGATTCGCTTCGGGAACAGTTAGGCGCATGGCTGCTGGTACTGCTATATAAGAAGCACTCGCGCAAAGTACGGAAAACAGCAAAGTGTCTCCCTGCGGCATTCCGATTAATTTGGCTATTACCAAAGCAATTACTGCGTTGAGTATCGGAATTAGGATTGCAAAGCCGATCAGAAAAACTCCTGCTTCTTGCAAATCTTTAATTCTGCTTGCTGCAACCAGCCCCATGTCTAGTAAGAAAAAAGTCAGAACTCCGTAAAACAAGTCTTGAGTAAACGGACTCATAACTTCCCAACCATGTTCTCCTGTCAGTACGCCCATAATTAGGCTGCCAATCAGCAGAAAAACTGAACTGTTTAGGAATGCTTCTTGCAACACTTCTGGCCAAACTATTTCGCGTTTTCCTTCTTCCCCGCCAAATACACTGACTAGAATGAGACCTACTATAATTGCCGGGGATTCCATTAATGCTAGCGCGGCTACCATATAACCGTCAAAGTCGATCCCCTGTGCTGTGAGGAAGGAGGTGGCGGTAATAAATGTGACCGCGCTGATGGAACCGTAGGTGGCTGCGATCGCCGCGGCATTGTAAGAGTCGAGTTTGATTCTCAGTATGAAAAAAGTATAAATTGGTACTAGCATTGACATCAGCATCGCTGCCAAAATTGTCAGGGCTATTTGCTGGTCAATTCCGCTTTTGGACAGTTCTACGCCACCTTTAAATCCGATGGCAAACAGCAGGTACAGCGAAAAGAGTTTAGGGATGGGCGCTGGAATTTCTAAATCCGATTTGAGAAAAATTGCCAGCATTCCCATGAAAAAAGCTAATATTGGGGGATTTAAGATATTTGACGATACTAAACTCAAATCCACGATCGGTAACTCCCATTTCTTGCGTTTTTAATATTACTTCCCCAGTAATTGTTGCACGAGAATGGATCAATAGACCAATCGAACTTTTTGACTCCGAAGCTCGATCGGGCTAAATACCGCAAAATACGGCAAAGGCGCACAGTGCACACCTTACTCGTTGTAAGGTGTGCACGCGGGCACCTGCAGGTTAAGTATTTTGGTTTAACTAAGCAACTGCCAAATAAGACTCTAGGGCTTCGGAACCACCGATCAACTTGCCGTCGATAAATACTTGCGGCACCGTTGTAGCCCCAGTCATAGCCCGGAGCGATCGGGTTGTGATCTCCCGGCCCAAGACGATTTCTTCATAATCCAAGCCCTTTTGACTAAGCATTGCCTTAGCCTTAGCACAGAAGGGACAGCCCATTTTTGTAAACAGCGACACTAGCTTCGGCTTGGTTGCTGCGGAGTTGATGTAGTTGAGCATTGTCTCGGCATCGGACACTTTGAAAGGGTCGCCCGGTTCATCAGGCTCAATAAACATTTTTTCAACCACACCATCTTTTACCAGCATCGAATAACGCCAAGACCGCTTGCCAAAGCCTAAATCTGTTTTGTCTACCAGCATTCCCATGCCTTGAGTAAACTCGCCGTTACCGTCGGGAATTAACGTCACATTGTCTGATTCTTGGTCTTTTGCCCACTCGTTCATCACAAAAGTGTCGTTGACGGAAATGCAAACGATTTCATCTACGCCGTTTTCTTTAAAAACTTTGGCCAATTCGTTGTAACCGGGGAGGTGCGTTGACGAACAAGTGGGAGTAAAAGCTCCCGGCAGCGAGAAAACTACTACGGTTTTACCTGCAAATATATCATCGGTGGTGACATCGACCCACTCGTTGTCTTTGCGAGTGCGAAAGGTGACTTTGGGTACTCTTTGACCTTCTTGGTTCGTCAGCATGATTTTAAATTTTTGGGTACTTGGGTTCAATTCCTTTGCTTCTTTTAGCGTACTCATAACGAGTATGACTTGTCAAGGGTAGGCGGGTCTTTTTTAGTCAGTTGTCAGTTGACGGTTGTCAGTTGACGGTTGACTGTGGTGAGCTTTCCAGTCAACAGTCAACAGTCAACAGTCAACAGCTAACAATGCCCAATGCCCAATTACCAATCAAACTTCCTCCCCAAATACTCCTCTAACTGCTGATTGTAAGGTCGAAAATAATCCCTCAACCAATTGCGAATCGATTGATTAACCGGCTGGTAAGAACCGGGATTAGCATTTTGGTAGTCAGACAATTGATATTCCGGCAAATCTAAAAATTCTAAAACCTGCTGGACTATAGCCGCCGCACCTGCATAAAAATCTTCACTTTTCAAAATTAACAACTGTTCTCTAGGAAAGAAAGCCAGCCAGTTTTTAATAAATTCTATGTACCTACCGCGAGCTAAATAATTCCCCGGTTCCTCGCCGATGATGTATTCGGGATTTTGATTCAACCGTTCAACTTCATCGCTAATTACTTGATCGAGCGATCGCGCTTCCCAATTTAAGCCAGTCAAGCGGTAAAATTGAGAAATCGCCCGATCGACCGGATTTCGCAAAAGTACAATCAGTTTCGCCTCTGGAAACAGCCTGTAGAGCCGTTCCGGTGCTTCCCAACAGTCAAAATAGCTCGGACTTGCTTCGCCAGTTACAAATTGCTCTCCCTGCGGCATTGGCGGAAAATGAGCCAAATACCAATCAATACCTCTGTCAAAGTGCCACGAAAAAAAATCCATCTCCTTTTTAATCGGAGTCAAAATTTGCGGGTGTTTGGATAAATAAGTATACAGAGAAGTCGTCCCGCACCGCTGAGAACCAATAATTATAAAGTTAGGAACTTTGACTGATTTTAAGTTCCAATTTTGTATAACAGGCAAGATGCCTGTATCTGCTTGTGGAACAGGTATCTTGCCTGTTCTCTTACTAATAAGAGATGCAAAACTTTGTTTGTAACTGACAGTTCGATAAAAATCAATCGCCTCTGGAATTTTACCTTGCCTCGTTAAAGCTTCCCCCAAATTCAGATAAGGCCAAAAAGCCTCCGGTTGAGCTGCAATAACTTCGCGGCACAAGTTCTCAACTTCATCTAGCTTGTTTTGCCTAACAAAAACTTCCCACAAATTGTAATAAAACCACCAAGGAAGATCGGGATTTATTTCTATAGCTTGGAAAAATGCCGCCGCCGCTTCCTCCCAATATTTTTGGTGGCTCAGAACAGCACCTAAATTGTAATAAGACCAGCAATCATCGGGTTTTTGGGCGACAGTTGCGCGAGATGAGGCTAATGCGCGATCCTCTTCGATGGCTGCGCTAACGCACTTTTCTTGCTGCTGCAACAACTCCTCTAATTCCGCCGATTTGCCTGCATGAATCGGAATACTTGTCAATAGCAACTTGTAAATAATTATTGCGCTTTTTGGGCGATCGTACTTGGCTAAATTCTTTCCTAACTGCAAATAAAACTCCCTATTTTCCGGTGTAATTTGCAATTGAGATTGTTCTAACACTAAATTTAAATTCGACTCTGTTTGTCCGAGAGCGTATCCGAACTTCTCGTAAATTCCCGGCAAATCTCCGTCAATTTCAATAGCTTTTAAATACGTAGCGATAGCTTCATCCCACTGTTTTAGCTTAGTTAAAGCATCGCCTAAATTGCAAAAAGACCAAGCAAAATCCGAGTTGAGTGCAATCTCGCAGCGGTAAGCAACAGCAGCCTCTTCCCATTGCTGAAGTTTCAGCAAAGCATCGCCCAGGTTGTGATAAGACCAAGAAAAATCTGGATTTAACTCAACAGCTTTTTTGTAAGCAGCGACAGCTTCCTCCCATTTTTCAAGTTTCTGCAAAACATCGCCCAAACTGTGATAAGACCAAGAAAAATTAGGATTTAATTCAATAGCTTGTTTGTAAGCAGCAACAGCCTCATCAAACTGACCGCTTTCTTGCAGGGAATTACCCAAATGGTGGTAGTCATTGTCCATGCAAAACTCCTGCAACAGTCATTAATTTTTCCAGCGAGTTCAAATTCAACTGCATATCTTTATGTAAGGGTTTGATCGGAGTTTCATCATTAACCAAATCGCCAATTAAATAGTAATGTTCCAAACCGCATAAATTGCTAATCATCCAATAACAATACGGAACGTAAAGGGGAGAAAAAATCTCAATTACCTTAGTTCCTGGACTGCAAAAAACTAGATTAGTCAATCCCCCTCCGTGAGGTGCGACAACTACTTTAGCAGCAGCCAAACACGATGCTTGTTCCGCTACAGACATTGTTTCCAATTTTACACTGCGAAACCCAAATTTTTCTAAGTATTTAATTACTTCTTCATCGTTGACGATTCGCCTATAGGATGCTTGTTGTCGACTGATATAAATTCGCTCTGAATAGTCTGTATTTCTTGGCTGTTGTTCCTTTAAAAATGTCTGTTTTAGGTATTCACACTTCCATTTAGAAACAGCTCCCGAACCGTTATAAGATATTGACGGAACTATTAATTGATCGGCGGTAATGTGTAAATGGCAGCGACTTTCTAAAATTTTATCTTGAGCAATTCCTAAAATCTCTAAAGTTTCTGCTTGATAGGAAGAATCCGAGGCATTGACAACAAACTTATCTATAGTTTCTATCAATCCGCTACGCTGCAAAATATCAAATCGCGTAATCACATCAAACATCCAATGAAAATAAGCAGCTCCACCCCAGCGAGCCGATAAAAAAGCCACATTTCCATCGACGTGTTCAGCGGGAGGCAATTTGTCGGAAGTGATTACCAATTCCGCACAACCCATTGAAATGTCAGCAACAAGTTTATTTTCTGAAGTAATGACGGCGCTAGTCACAACATCTGCCCAAGCTCGTCCGTTTGGCAATACGGCAACAAAAGCTTTTCTGGAATGACTTTGATGTTCCCAGAATCTACGGCTGCTATCGATTGTTTTGGAATCAGATAAATTGATTTGACTCGCAGGATGGATGTCAATGCAGGTGAGGTTAGGATTGGATTCTGCTGGAACGGTCAAATCTTCTGTAAACCCACAGTATTTTTCGAGAATACTTAAGGGTAAATTTTGATTACTGCATTTTTCCCGATCGCTCTCATCGACTTCTCCTTGTTGTTCCAGAGCATAACCTATATTATCGTAAGCTTCAAACAAATCCGGTTTAATTTGCAGGGCTTGAACTAAATTAGTGATTGCACGTTCCCACTGCTGTTTTGCAAGGAAACTCAAACCCAATCCTTCGTAACACCAGCAGGATTTGGGATCGAAATTGATGCCTTTTTCATAAATGGCGATCGCCCTTTCTAATTCCCCTTGATTCCGCAGTGCATCGCCCAACTTTTTGTACAGCCAACTATGCTCAGGTTCTAGCTCAATAGCACGATCAAAAGCCTCGGCTGCTTCCGACCAATTTTCTTGTAATTCCAGAACTTCCCCCAAACTATTGTACAGCCAACAATCATTGGGGTTTAATTCAATAGCTTTTCGGTAAGCCGCCGCCGCTTCTTCCCAATTTTCCAGTGCAACCAAAGCCCTACCTAATCTCTCGTAGGACCAACAGAAATCGGGATTGAGTTCAACTAACTTGCGGTAAGCAACAGCAGCTTCCTCGCACTCAGAAAGCTCCATCAGCACATCGCCTAAATTGTTGTAAGTCCAACAAAAATCTGGATTTAACTCAATAGCATTGCGGTAAGCAGAAGCAGCTTCCTCGTGTTGCTCAATCGCCTGCAAAGTTTCTCCCAAAAAGTGGTAAGCCCAACTAAAATTAGGGTTGAGTGCGATCGCCTGTTGGTAAGCGGCCCGAGCTTCGTCAAATAGTTCTTTCTTTTGCAAACTTTTACCCAACTTGTGGTAAGTTAAGTAGTTGCCCGACTTAATTTTAATAGCTGTTTGATAGCGGGCTATCGCCTCATCCAAATAACCGGAATTTGTCGCAATATCCCCCAACTTTTCCCAACCCAGAGACAACAGAGTTTGCTCTTCGCCCAAACTTTGATTGCCGATTTTTTTGACGATGAGTTGATAGCCTTTGTGTACAACTTCTAACTGACTTCCAAACATCTCCAAAAAAACATCTATGCCAATTTTAGTATCTTGCTCCGGGCTGTCGGGAAACGTAAACTCGTAATCATCAAAAATCATCAATCCCCCAACTTTCACCAACCTCCAAGATAAAATCGCATCTTGCAGAGCACTGGTAGGTTTGTGACAGCCGTCAATGTAAGCAACATCGTAATATTCTGAATTCAAATTAATTAACAAATCTTGAGAGTAACCTTCTAATTCAATTACCCGCTCTGCTGCTCCCGTTTTAACAATATTGCCCTTAAAATGTTGTTGAAAATACAAATCAATACAAGTAATCTTTGCCGTCGGATGAGTTAAAATATTATCCAGCAGCCAGCAAGCAGACATTCCCTGAAAACTGCCGATTTCCACAACTTGAAAATCTGCAATTCCAGTAAATTCCTGCAAATGCCGTTGCCAAATAGGAATATTGTGTGTAAACCAATCTTGGGTAAATTGATAATCTTTCGCCGCACACTCAGCCCAACCCCTCAATTCGGCGGCTTTTTGGTGGCAAATAATTGCTTCTTCTAATTCCCCTAATTGCGGTAAAATATTTCCTAAATCGTTGTAAGACTTAGAATTTGTCGGATCGATTTCAATTTGGTGGCGGTAAGTGGCAATTTGTGCGTATAACTCCTGTTGTTTCGCCCGAACATCATCCAGTTGGGCGACAACTTCCGCAGCATTGGGTTCAATTTGCAGTGCCATGCTATAAAATACGATCGCACCTTCCAACTGCTTCTGTTTTGCTAAACTATTGCCTAAATTTATATAAAATTCCGCTCCATCTAACTCCATTCCCAGCAATTTGTGGTAATTTTTTCCGCTTGCAAGTACCTCAAGAGATTGACAATAAGTTGCGATTGTGCTGTCTAAACCCGATTCGCTCCGCTTCCGCAAAACATATCCCAACCGCTGATTAATTCCCGTCAAATTCGGCTCCATCTGAACCGCGTGCAGGAAAGCAGCCACAGCTTCATCCCAGGATTGTTCGCAGGTGAAGGCTATTCCCAAATTGACATAAAACCAAGGAATATTTGGATTTATTTCAATAGCTTTGCGGTAGCAACTAATAGCTTCGGGCCACAGTTGTTTTTGAGCCCAAGCGTCCCCTAAGCAATTGTATGCCCAGTAGAAATTATCATTAATTGCCAGAGTCTGACGGTAACATTTAATGGCTGCATCAAAGTCCTGTTTTTGCGCGAAAACATTACCTAAACCCACGTAAGCACGAGCGTATTTTGGATTGAGTTCGATGCTTTTGTTGTAACAGGCGATCGCCCGATCGAATTCTCCTCGCTCCGCCCAAGTTTTACCCAAACTGTGGTAAGATTCAAAAGAATCTGGATTAATTTCAATGGCTTGTCGGTAATTGGCGATCGCCTCATCCCACCGCTTCTGGCCAACCAGCATTTCTCCCAAATTGTGATAAGCTGTTGCCAGTTGCGGGTTTAACTTAATTGCTCGCGAATAACACTCAATAGCACGATCGAACTTTCCCAATTCAACCAAACTATTTCCCAGAGTGACGTTTTCCTCAGCAGTTGCCCAATTCGGCTCGATATTAAAAGCTTGATACCAACAGTCTGCCGCCTCTTCTCGCTTCTCTAACTGCGTCCAAATTCTCGCCAACTGCCGATAAACAGCAGCAAAATTCGGCGCTAGCGAAATTGCTTTTTCACAATTTACGATCGCCTTTTCCCACTGTTTCCCCTGAGAATACAAAATGCCGAGATTAGCATAAACTTCCGGCAAATTTGGATTGCGATCGATTGCCGATTCATACCACTGCTTAGCTTGCTCGATTTCCCCTCGCACCTGCATCACCTTTCCCAGCGTCTGGCAAGCTGTCGCCAAATTCGGTTCAATTTTCAACGCTGACTCGCAAGCAGCAACTGCCTCATTCAACTTTCCTTCGGCTAAATAAACTTCTGCTTGCCGACTCAAATCAACCGCTGCCTTTTCCATCTTCTCAATCGAGGGCATAATTAAACTTGCTCCAGACACCAACTAACCCAAACCCACCACTTCAACCATCTTTTTCAGCGAACTCAAGTTCACCAAAATATCCTCGGTCAGGGAATTCTGATACATCAACTGTCTAATAGGATAGCATTCAAAAGCCTCGCCCGTTAAAAAGTAATGTTCCAACTGCAAATATTGACTGATTCCCCAGTAATAATGGCTGATATAGTGAGGCGACACCAACTCAATTACTTTAGTTCCCTGGCAACTAAAAATCGTATTTGTCAAGCCGCTGCCGTGGGCAGCCACTATCACCTCAGCGTGGTAAAAATGAGCAATTTGCTCTGCCAAAGACATCGACTCTGGCAAAATAGAAACAAAGCCAAATTTCTCCAACACCTCAACCACATCTTCCTCGTTCAAAACTCGTCGATATCTTGCTTTGCTACGGCTGATATAAATCCGTTTTGGATAGCTAGAACTAGGTATAATTCCCTTGAGAAACTCGCGCCTCAAAAAATCCATCGCCCACCCAGAAGGCCAGCCCAAGTATCCTGCAAAAGAAGGTACAATCAACTCTGTTGCTTGTATGTGAGGCAAGCGATCGCTCTCCAAGACTTTTTCTTCGGGAATCCCCAAAATTCTCAGACTTTCCCGCTGAAATTGGTGCTGACAACTATTCACCAAAAACCAATCAATTTCCGCAAAATCCCTACCACTGTGCCGCAGCAATTCTATCCTCGGCAAAACGTCAACCATCCAGTGAAAATAGACATTTCCAGACAAACCCGAAAGTACCGCCACGCTGCCGTCAATTTGCTTTAAACCTGGAAATGATTCTAACTGAAAAACAATGTGTTTTCTAACATCATGCTTTTCGCATCCAGGTAAAAACCCCGGATAATCTCTCGACACATCAGCCAACAAATAATTGTCAGGAGTAATTACAGCGATCGCCTTGCAAATCAACCAATAATTTTCCTGCGGCACAATCCAAACTCGCCCGTTGGGAATTGCAGCCACAAAAGTTTTGGGCGACGGCACAGGTATCGGTTGCGAGTTGGACAAACGGCACACTCCCCAACCCAAATGCACCGGATCGAACCACTTAGAAAGTCGCTGCAAACACAGCCCGCAAGTTAACCCGGCACAATCGGAATTTGCCAACTTGGAATTGGATCGCGCAAATTGGGAATTGGGAATATTTTCGACCCTTGCTTCTGGTGCAGATTTCCAAAATATTTCCACATAATTGTCAGCATCCAACTTAGCATTAACCAGCCAATCCCAACTCGATAAATAAATACCGTGAGGAGGTTTTATAGAAGTGCGATCTGGCGAAATAAAACTGTCTTTTTTCCACTGTTTCCGATCACCATACCCGTGCAATTGCAGATCTAAAACCTGTTGATAATAATCAATCGCCCGTTCCCAGCGCCCCTGTTTTTCCAGCAGTTTTGCTAACTCAAAATAAACCTGCGGTAAAGCAGGTTGAATCGTCAAAGCCATGTGGTAAACTGCAATTGCTGCACTGAACCGCTGTTGCTGAGCTAAGGAATTTCCCACGCGCCAGTAAAGCTCTGCATTTTGTGGCTGAATTTGCAAAGCTTTTTGATAATAAGCGGCGGCAGATTCGTATCCGCTGTACTCTGTTAGAGCATTTCCCAAATGCAAGTAAATTTCGGCTAAATTATCGCAAATTTCAGCAATTGGTAATTCGGCATTGGGCGTTGGGCGTAGGGCATTGGGAATAGTTTCTTTTTCTTCCTTCTTCCCTGTTCCTTCTTTCTTCTTCCTTCCAGTTAGTGCTGTGAGAAATCGATCGCACGCAGCGATCGCCTTTGACAATTCATCATCTTCTACCGCCCCAACTCTGCGCCTGTCTCCCAAGCGGCAGTAAGCCTCAACAAAATCAGGCTTCAGAGCTATTGCCCGCTCAAAATAAGGCATGGCTTCAGCAATTTTGCCCAAAACCATCAAAGAAAATCCGGCGTCTGTATAGCCCGAAATATAGTCGGAATTGATCTCGATCGCGCGCTCGAAACAAGCAAGCGCCGCCGAATGTTCCCCCTGTAACTGCCACGCTTTCCCCAAATTGTAGTGAGCCAAAACCATGTCCGGCTCCAACTCAATAGCTGTGAGGTAAGATGCGATCGCCCTTTCCGGACTTTTGTCCAGCAAGGCTTGACCCAAATTATTGTGCAGCGTTGCCCAATCCGGCTTAATCTCCATGGCCCGCTCGTAAAGCTCGATCGCCTCAGCAGTGCGATCGTCCTTTAGCAAAATCACACCCAGATTGCTGTAAGCTTTCACGTAATCCGGCGCCACGGCAATCACCTGTCGGTAGGTATCCATTGCCGCTTCGAGCTGACTATTTTCATCTAAAACCACAGCCAGATTGTATAAAGCATCGAGATAATCCGGTTTTTGGGCTATCGCATTTCGGTAACAGTCGATCGCCCCCAACAAATTACCCTGCTTGTGAAAAATATTTCCCAAGTTATAATGAAGTTCCGCCCAATCTGGTTTCAAATCCAGAGCTTGTCGGTAGTGAAAAACCGCCTCATCCAGCCACGCATAGTCGCTGTAAAGTTGACCCAAATAAGCATGAGCCAGAAAAAACTGCGGCGAAATCTCCAAAGCTTGCACAAAAGCGTCTCTTGCCGCCGTCGGATCGCCTTGAGCTTCGAGAATTTCGCCTAAAGTCGTGTAAGCCGAGGGCGAAAACGGTTGAAGTTCGATCGCCTTTTTGCAAAACTCGATCGCCTCAGTTAACTTCCCCCGGTTCAAATAAATTTGGGCTTGCCGGATATATTCTTCAGTGCTCATTGCTAGCCAGCAGTTGCGGTTTCTTTACCGCTTCAGTAAAACCTAGAAATTTTAAGTTAAAAACTTTGTATTTATATTTTGCCCGATCGGGCGATCGATTAATTTCATCAATAACTGTCGATCAATTTTTTTTAACTGCCCCTGCTTCTGTTCCTGTATTGAATATTTCAACCTCACCCCGCTTGTGGCAGAGTGAGGTTGAAATCCTTTAAAACTATCGGCTTTGTGAGAACAGCCCCGAATTTTCTCCGGTGCCGCCCCACAACAGCCTGTTGTTTTAGAACAACTCGAAGTTGTTCGAGGTAATCGTCAGGCCAGGCTGCAACTGAGCAACAGTTAGAACTCCGTTGCTGCTGTTGAAGTACAACGCACCGTTTGATGGGTCGTAGACCAACTTGTTCGTCGCGGTTGCTCCTGCGTTGGCTGCGTTGAAACCAGAAATGACGACAAACTCGCTCGCCTCGAAGCTGCTGCCCAAACCAGCGAACACACCGCCCTGCTTCAAGCGGATCTTATCTTCACCTGGGGTAAAGTCAGTGATCGTGTCTACCCCATACTCGCCACCGCTGGAGAAGAAGTAGAACGTATCGCTGCCAGCACCGCCGGTCAGGACATCGCTGCCTCTGTCGCCAGAGATAAAGTCATTGCCAGCACCACCATCGACAGTATCGTTGTCTTTACCGCCGTACAGGCTGTCGTTGCCGTCGCCGCCGCCGACAATATCGTTGCCTTGGCCGCCAAAGACTGTATCGCTGCCCGATCCGCCGAGTACGGTGTCGTTGCCTCTGTCGCCAGAAATTAAGTCATTGCCATCACCACCGTCTACGAGGTCATCACCTTTGCCGCCAAAGATGTAGTCATCGCCGGTACCGCCAGCGACCACATCGCTGCCGCTGCCTGAAAGGATGGTATCGTTGCCGTCGCCGCCGCCGATACTGTCATTTCCGCCACCCGATACAATCAGCTCGTTGCCACTGCCACCAGCGATGACATCAGCGCCCCCAAAAGTCAAGATGATATCGCTGCCGGAGCTTCCGTTCAGCCTGTTTTGACCTTCGATGCCGATAACGGTTGAGCCACCGCCACCAGTACCACCTGGTAGTGAACTTGCTGGCTGTGTTGGATTAGTTACCTGTGTCATTTACACTCCTCCTAAAAGATCAATCATTTTTCTACAATACACTTTTCCCTCCAAAGGGATTCAATAAATGAAACCGGACATCGGTTGAGACCCTAATTGACCCGGCTGCTATAAGCTGTCATGTAATTTAAATTGTCAGCAGCGAGCCTCGGAGCGCGAGTTGAATCCTGTATTCGTTGAGCAGCAAATCTCGGTTGTTTCCTGCTTTTGACTCTCGACTCCACCACTGCCTCCTCTAACACGAAAATATTCCACTTAAACGTTTGCGAGTTTACCATAATGACCGTCGATATGGCTAGTCATTATTAAAACAATACCCGGAAGATACACAGAGACGATTTTTAATCGGAGTATGCTCTCAAGATTGAGAAGTTGCACCGGGTCCTTGGCACTGTGGATCGCCGGAGAGTTCGATCGCCCCCAATGGGGCTGGAACTGAGCTGCGATTTCTTTTAAGTACACTGTACCTGACCAGACTTTTGATTTTCGCCAATAGTTCCCCAAAAATCAAAATTTTTTAACTGGCTTTGAAAGCAAGCCCGTGCACGCTGGAGGAGGGATTCAATCAAAAGTGCATCCCAACACAGTCCCGGAAAGACTTTTGAGCCTCATCACCTTCATGTTTCCAACCAAATCCCTCACGCTCAACGCAGGATTTTGGCTAAAAAACCCAGTTTTTCAACCCCAATCAGTCATTTCCACCGTGATCCACATCCATCCGGACAATCAGACAATGCAGCGCTAGTCTTTTGGGGAAGTTGGGATGAAAGGTGAGCCGGTAGATTTGTGACGGTACTGTCACTAGATTTGAGATTTTAGATTTACTCCAGAGATGAATCTGGGAACTGGAACTAAGATATAAAATTGTGGGCTGCTGGCGAATCCTGCGCCAGTTATGAGGTTGGCGCAATTTATAGTTATGAATAATTTACCTGTTGATAATGCTGAAGCCATCAATTTTCTGATTGCATCTATCGGAGCCAAGGTAAAATTCTTACCTCCCTACTCCCCGAATTTATGTCCGATAGAGTTGTAGTGGGCCAAAATCAAAGCGATTTTCCGTTCAGAAGCATATCCACCTTCAAATGTTCTTGATGAAGCGATGACTAAAGCTATTAATGCTTTTACTGAGGAAAATGCTTTGCCATCCTTTTATCGCTCTGGTCTCTGTTGAGAACCAACTAAATAGTTTATTTTGGTAGTAGATTCGATGGCTAATACCTGTGAGTTCAAATATTAAGTTTTTAGCCAAGAGTTGTTTACTAATTGTTGTTAAAGTAGAGCTGAGCCTTAACGATTAGCAAATTATCCGAAATTTGCTTCGGCATTAATTCCGAGAAAATCTCTACTATTTATTCCGAGCGGTGTGCTTCTAGTTGCGCTGGTGATGCGTTGGAATTACTCTGGCTGTCGTACTTGTAGATGTGAGCGTCACTCTCGAAAATATAATTGATGGAAGTAGCTGCATAGTAGCTCAGCGCTAGCAGCGATAATAGATTAAGAACTCTATAAATTGGTTTCTCAGATACTTGGTTCATTTTGACTCCTACTTTTTATGCAAATAACTAATTTGGATACCGTGACGGCACTTTTTTTTAGAAGTTCCCAAACATCTCGCACCTCTAAAAATTTAGCTGGTTCCCGTTATAAACTCCTGATGCCCGATCGCCCAAAATAAGTTTTAGTTGCGATTTTAGACGACAGTTCTTGTTGCCTATTTCATATTGCAGTCTCTGCCTTGAATTGTGTATCTAACTGCGGTAAGAGTTAGGCTATTTGGACGCAAACGAACTCTACAATTTCCCGTTTAGAGCTGCTGCGATTTGAAGAAAGGGAGGTGGAAAAGCTTAAATGGCAAAGATCCTAGCTGTTTTTCAACGCCTGGCCAGGATTTTCCCACATTCGATTAATGGTACCCAGCCACCGGTAGTATAAAAATTCTTAAGCTGGTCAGCGGCAGGCGAAAATATGTCTGAAGTTATATTTTTGCAAGCAACGGGCAATGTTACATTACATATCAATTTTGAGCTTGGTTGAGGTGGCAGATAATTTTTGGGTAAAAATGTTGTGGTCGCTGTCCGATAATTTGAGTCTGACAATTTTGCTTGAACAATTTTGACTGAGCCGCACCATTAAATCACGATGTGACAAAAAAAGTAGGCCTCAGTCGATTGGAGACTTCGGTGTGATACGTTCAGCGAGCGCTGAGTCTATCTGGCTCAGTTGAACAATTGGACATTGGAGATTTATTCCACAGATGGATCTGAGAGCTTGAACAACAGCCTCAAGTTTTGGGCTGCTGCAGACTCCTGTCGGAAACTTGTATAGGTTTTTGGGCGGGGTCAAAAAGCAGAAGGCAGAATTTGATAGCGGTAAAAAAATACTGTTTTAGAATTCAGAATTTTTCTGGGATTCTACCTTCTAGCTGAATTTATCTTTTTCATCAAAAAATATAAATTACTCGCAGCCTGGAGCGATGCACGCCGAATAATTTAGGACGATATAAGCGACTGTTTTGAAGCCAGCTCCTTCCCTAATTTATTATAATTCTTGATCGCATTGGGCTGTTTTTACAACAGACTTTTTGCTGGTAATTTGCAAAAGGGATAGGGGCAGAACAACAGGCCAAAACAAAGGCCCCATTATTAAGGCTATCCAAGATATCACGTCTTTTTTAGATGTCGCTGTATCATTCCAAAAACTTTTGAACCAAACAAGAAAAACGATTAAGGCAATCGAAAAGTAGCTAATCGTTATCATTTTTTTACCTGCCTGCCTATAGATGGGATAGAAGTATTTATAATTATTGTATCTCAGGCCGTGGCTCGCCGATCGCAACTTTATGCCCTGAGCTGCAAGCTGCAAGTGTCTAAAACCCAAAGTTTCACATATCTCCGAGTCCAGAGCCTGCGATGTTGAGCGGACTTACTCCCGCCACGCAGCGGCTTTGGGAACTCAAAGCCTTTCGTTCAGGGCTTTTTGAGGTTTTGTCAAACCTTGAGGCTACCACCCGAATCATAGCTTATGCGATCGAGGTATTTGGTTTTATGTGATTTAAATCACGTATACTGGCAGAATTCGGTCACAAATCGAGCCAAGAAGGATCACACAGCTTAGCCGACTGCCATCACCCTACTCTTTTCTCAAATGCTCGATATTGCAATAGTCGAGTTCAACGAGATTTCATGCAAGCTCTGACTTTAAAATCCGATCGCGCGATCGCTGAACTGTTCTATCAAGTCACTCATTCAGGCAATCTGACTCGCATTGAAAGCCACGGACTGCGCGAACTCTGCCAAAGCGCTCTCAGCGAAGACGCCAGAGATGCCGTCAACCGCCTGCTGCACGCCATCCGCCGCGGATGGGTCAGGATTTCCGATTAGTCCCCTCACACACAAAGTTGAGATGAGTATTTTTACTTTCTCTCCTGTCAAGCTTTGCCAACAATAAAATTTTCGTGAATAGGTCCCTCCATTAACCCTCTGCAAAAAAATTGTACTGCGATCGAAAAGCTTGACCCGGTTTCTTGAAGAAGCCGGGATTTTTGATTTGAAGCAGCCAGTAGATTTGAGATTTGAGATTTGAGATTTGAGATTGACTTCACAGATGAATCTGGAGCTTGAACTTGAGCTTAAAATTTGGGGCGGATGCCCGCTCCTGTCGGAAACTTGTATCGGTTTTTGGGCGGGTTATTAAGTATATCCACGGAACAAAGACCACACCAAAAAACTAGGTAAATGTAGGTAAAACCAGGTTTCTAAACAGGCTAAACGTTTTACTCTGAATTAAGCCTAGCGCTTTCGCTAGCAGTCATTAGTAATCTATTAATAGATAAATATTAATTTATTTGTCACCGTTTCTTAACCAAAAGTAGAGATGTGGGAGTTGCCAGAAGCTAGGAATCGGGACGGGGTTTGTATTTCAAGTAGCAGAGCTATCGAGGAAATATCCGATCCCCATGTCCCGCTGACACAAATCACTCATCAAGAGCTAATCGATCACATTTACTCCCGTAGTTGAATCACATAAATTTTGGACAAATTAGTTAATACTGTCAAAAGTGAGTTCAAAATAAAACACATGATGAGAACCCAAACGCTGTTACCTCAATTTACTATTGCAGAGCTAGTCTTTCAGGTATATCACTCCGGTCTGCTGACTCCCACTCACCGACAACAGCTCAAGACAGCGCTGTTAAATGACTGTCTTACCGAAGAAGATCAAACAGCCATCAACCGCTTGCTCCACGCCGTTCGCCGGGGCTGGCTGAAAGTTGTAGATTAAATTATCGTCAATTTTTTTTGCCACTCTCTTGAAATGAACTGTCATTGAATTTTGGATTTTACACTTCCGCAAGCGCTCAGTCGAACCGTAGAGTCCCGCTCACTCGAACAATTTGAGATTTTAGACTTACTCCACTGATGAATCTGGGAGCTTGAACAAGACTCTAAAATTTTTGCCTCTCCACAACACGAGTCCGGGGCTTATCTCTATTTTTGCGCGCCTGAGATTAACGCAGAATTAAATCCCCTTAAAAAAATCAGGCATTAGCCTAAATGTAGGGTGCACCACAAGCACCCTGCGGTTTTAACTTCTATTTTTTCACCTTATTTAGTCAGAGATTGTGCCGTCAGGCATCATGGCATCTCTCAGATTCGCTTCATCCAAATTTGTCCCGCGCAAAGAAGCTTGATGCAAGTTTGCTCCCCGGAGATTTGCTCCCTTAAGGGAAACTCCGCTCAAATCTGCTTGATGGAGATTTGCACAGCTCAAGTTAACTCCGCTCAAATCGGCTCCCTTTAAATCCGCTTTTTCCAGATTTGCTTCCGTCAAATTTGCCCAGCTCAGATTTGCTTGAGTTAAGTTAGCACGGCTCAGGTCAGCTTGTGTTAAGTTCGCGTCGGTTAAATTTGCTTTACTGAGGTTGATTCCACAAAGTTTCACTTCTGTCAAGTTTGCACCTTGCAAGTTAGCGTTAACTGCATAAACTTGAATCAAAATTGCCCCCTGAAGGTTGGCATCTCTCATGTCTGCACCCCTGAGACTCGCCCCCGTTAAATCGGCGCCGCTGAACACGACACTCCGCAAGATGGCTCCGCTCAAGTTCGCTCCCACTGCGTCGCATTCGCCAAAATTAGCGGACATGAGGTTGGCTTGGGAGAGGTTGGCTTGGCTAATATCTGCTTGATACAGATTAGCTCTGTAGAGGGTGAGACCGATCGAATTTGCACCTTTTAAATTAGCGTGACTCAGGTCAATATCACGCAAATTTGTCCTTGACATCTTGACCCCGGCTAGGTCTACTTTGTGAAAAACCCGTTCTCCGGCTGCATACCGTCTGAGAAGTTCATCTGCATCCATGTCATTTTCCCCAAAATCATTAATAATACCTTTGATATTTCAATAATATTAGGAATGAGTGACCTTTACGTTTCTTGGTCTGAGTACCATCGGAAAATTGAGGATTTGGCTGTAAAAATTGAGGAATCTCAGTGGAAATTCGATCGAATTGTCTGTCTGGCGAGGGGAGGGCTGCGCGTGGGGGATACTCTGTCGCGGATTTTCGGCAAACCTCTGGCGATTTTAGCGGCCTCTTCCTATGGTGGGGCTGACGGAAATGTCCGGGGTGCGATCGAGTTTGCCCGCGATTTGACAATGGTGGGCGATAATTTGGGCAGCCGCATTCTCCTGGTTGACGATTTGGTGGATTCGGGAATTAGTTTGGATCAAGGTATCGCTTGGCTCAAGAGTCGCTACGGCGAGGATATTCAGGAAATTCGGAGTGCTGTGCTTTGGTACAAGGCTTGTTCTGTGGCGAAGCCGGATTATTATGTAGATTATTTGGCTGACAATCCTTGGATTCACCAACCTTTTGAAATGTACGAAAAGATGAGTGCGGCTGATTTGGTGGCGCAAGTGGGGAGTTAGTGTATAAAAGGCTAAAATCAGGTCAATTTTTTATAGGGTTTTGGCGATATCTTGCACTTTTTGGCATAGTCCGCCAGGGGTTAAAAACCCCTGTCTCATAGCTAAAGTTTTCTAAAAAAGGACTGGATATTTCTCAAGGTTGGGCAGTTGGTTGAAACCGACTTTAGCTATGAGACGGGGAATTAATTCCCCGGCGGGCTTGTGGGTAAGCGCCAATCTGCTGATACTATTAGCGAACCGAAAGAATACGATCGCCCAATTCCATACTATCTGCCAAAACTTCCTGCCGCGCCCACCTATCCGCGACCAAAATATCGTCTAAAGCAGGGCTTTCACAGTTATCAGTTTGATGTTTGTCGCAGACCTTCTCAATCAACTTCGGAATATCCAAAAACTGAATCTTCTCCTCCAAAAATAGCGCTACAGCCTGTTCGTTTGCCGCATTCAGCACCGCCGGCATCGAACCGCCCGCACGTCCCGCCGCATAAGCCAACTGCATACAAGGATACTTTTCGTGGTCGGGTTCTCGGAAAGTCAAATCGCCAGCTTTTACTAAATCCAGCCGTTCCCAATCTGTATGAATTCGCTCCGGCCAAGACAAAGCGTAAAGCAGTGGCAATCGCATATCCGGCCATCCCAACTGCGCCAAAACCGAGGTATCTTGCAGCTCAATTAACGAGTGAATTATGCTCTGAGGATGGATGACAATATCAATGTCGTCATAATCCATTCCGAACAAGTAATGAGCCTCAATTACTTCTAATCCTTTATTCATCAAAGTAGCAGAATCGATCGTGATTTTCTGCCCCATCGACCAATTCGGATGTTTCAAAGCATCGGCTACTGTTACTGCCGCTAATTTGTCGATCGGCAAATCTCGAAAAGAACCCCCCGAAGCGGTGAGAATAATTCGTCGCAACCCGCCAACCATAACACCTTGGAGACACTGAAAAATTGCTGAATGTTCAGAGTCAGCAGGCAATATTTTAACGCCGTATTTTTCGATTAAAGGGTTGACAACGGGGCCCCCTGCGATTAATGTTTCTTTATTGGCTAAGGCGATATCTTTGCCTGCTTTGATGGCCGCAATTGTTGGCAGCAAACCGGCACAGCCAACTATGCCCGTGACGACGGCTTGAGCGTCACCGTATTGAGCAACTTCGACAACGCCTGACTCGCCAGCAAGTAAAATAGGTTGAGGGTCGAGATCTGCGATCGCCTCCTTCAATTCCAGTAATTTATCTTCGTCGCAAACCGCGACAATTTCCGGTCGAAACTGGCGAATTTGCTGGGCCAGCAACGTTACATTTCGTCCGGCGGTTAACCCGACAATCCGAAATTGATCGGGGTATTGAGCTACAATATCCAGAGTCTGAGTGCCGATGGAGCCTGTGGAGCCGAGAAGAGTTATTGCTTTCACAATTTTTTAATGTTTTGTGGATTATTCTAATATTACGATTGCGGGGATAAAAATTAGTGGTTAACTATTGCGTGGAAAGCACATTCGATGGAATCATATTTTGAGTGACCACCTAGTGCCAGGTTTCATGCAGAATAGGGAAAATTTTGCTGATGACCGTGAGGACATCAGTGTCTCGATCGCCGAAAATATAGAGGAAGGTCGATCTCAGCTACCGTCGAGTTTGGTTTGGGCGATCGCTACTGCGGCAGCAATTTTCTTTTTGGGTAGCAGTTTACGGCACGCTTTATTCCAATCAACTGCTTTCGATTTGGGAATTTTTGACCAAGCAATTTACTTGATCGGCCAAAACCAAACGCCTTTTTCTTCTTTAATGGGGATTCATATTTTGGGCGATCACGCAGCGGTAATCTATTATCCGCTAGCTTTGCTGTACAAAATTTACCCGGATGTGCATTGGCTGCTGTTGGTACAAGCAGTTGCTTTATCCCTGGGGGCTTGGCCTACATGGAGTTTAGCTCGTTTGGCAGGTTTGAATCAAGAACAATCTCGTGCGATCGCATTGATTTATTTGCTCTATCCGGTGGTATTTAACATCAATTTATTTGATTTTCACCCGGAAGTAATCGCTTTACCCGCACTTTTTGCAGCAATTGTAGCGGCGCGTTTAAATAAAATTGTGTGGTTTTGTACCGCTATTGTGTTAGTTCTCAGTTGCAAGGCGGTTTTGTCCCTAACCGTTGTTGCTATGGGTTTCTGGCTGTTTTTTTGCGAAAAAAAGCAGCGGTGTGGGGCGATCGCACTTTTGCTAGGTGCAGCTTGGTTTTTGATAGCTTCCCAGAAAATTATCCCCTTCTTTAGCGGTAGCGAAGTCGCTGGAGTCGGGCGCTACAGCTATTTAGGCAAATCCGTACTAGAAATCATCATCAATCTCATATTAAAACCCCAGTTAGTATTAGGAAAAATTCTTTCATTCGATACATTCAAATATTTATTTCTCCTCACCTTACCTGTGATTTGGCTGCTATTGCCATTGTCCGGCAAACTACGCCTAAAATATTTAACAGCGCTAACTCCTGCCATCCCTACCCTGCTGATCAATATCCTCTCTGACTTGTCCTTTCAACGCAGCTTAGCCTATCAGTATTCAGTGCCTGTAATTCCATTTTTATTTTTAGCAGTTATCGCAAAGGAAGAAACAAGAAACAGGGAAGAAATAAAAGGCGACAAGGAAGAGGATAAAGCAAATAAGCAACATTTTTTAACATGGAGCAATTTGCCACAATTTAAAAATTTCCGAATTTCTCAACTTTGGCAGGGAATTCAATTACCGAGAATCATGATAATTTGGTCATTACTAATTTTCCTATGTGTGGGCGAGTATAAAGATTTTTATATGTACCTAAATAGACTAGATACCTGGCAAGCTACACGCGAAGCAGTCGCACAAGTTCAACCCCAAAGCAGTATTTTAACAGATAATAGACTTGCCCCTCACTTTACCCACCGCCCAATAGTAAAATTGCTTTCACAAATTTCGCCCCAAACAAATTTAGCGGAATTTCAATACATATTATTAAACCTGCGCCATCCCTGGCCTGATACTGAAAAACTTGGTTCTACGTTAGCAAATAAACTTAAAACTTCTCCCGATTTTAAATTAACTTATCAAAAAAGCGAAGTCCTGCTATTTAAACGCAGGGCTGATTAAACCAATAAAATGCTAACTTTCAAATCCCTAAAATCTCATCCAGTATTTTTAATGATTGTCGTGACAACGATAGTCTTATTTGCCGCCAGCAGCGCGCGGCACGCTTTGTTTCAGTCAACGGCATTCGACTTAGCAATTTTTGACCAAGCAATTTATTTAATCTCCCAAAATCAAACGCCCTTTTCCTCTTTAATGGCCATTAATATTTGGGGCGATCATGCCGCTTTTATTTTCTATCCACTAGCTTTACTTTACAAAATATATCCAGATGTTCACTGGCTTTTTTTAGTGCAAGCTGTTGCCCTAGCTTTAGGCGCTTGGCCGAGTTGGAGTTTGGCACGTCAAGCGGGATTAAACGAACGAAAAGCAATTGCAATTTCCGCCGTATATCTGCTTTATCCCGCAGTATTTAATGTCAATCTCTTCGACTTCCACCCAGAAGTAATTGCTTTACCATCACTGCTAGCAGCAATCTTAGCCGCTAGGCTGAATAAAACCTTGTGGTTTTGTGCTGCGATTGTATTAGTTTTGAGCTGCAAAGCCGTGCTATCTTTAACTGTGGCTGCAATGGGTTTGTGGCTGTTGTGTTTTGACAAAAAACGCAATTGTGGGTTCATAGCTCTCTTTCTAGGCGCGGGTTGGTTCCTGGTAGTTACTCAGGCAGTTATACCGTATTTTAATCAGGGAAGAGAACACGCGGGAATCGGGCGATATCACTATTTGGGAAACTCAGTTTTTGAAATAGCTCTTAATTTAATAGTCAAACCAAATCTAGTTTTAGGGCGTTTGTTTTGTATAGAGACTTTTGAATATTTAGCGTTATTGCTATTACCTTTGATTTGGTGGCTGTCCCCGCGTCATCTGTCATCTTTAATTAGTGCTGTGCCAATGTTGGCGATGAATATTCTTTCCGATATCCCCGCTCAGCGGGATTTAATTCATCAATATTCTGTGCCGATATTGCCGTTTTTATTGGTTGCCGTAATTTCCAGTTTAGCAGCTAGCAATCAGCAAAAGGGAAAAACAATATTTGATAGATTGCCACTTCCTAATTATCCATTGGCTAGAGTCATTGTAATTTGGTCCTTGATTGCTTTCTTAGCTTTAGCTAAATACGGCTATTTTTGGACTATTTATTTAAATGGGTTCGACACTTTGCCCGCTACCAGAGAAGCAATTTCTCTTGTTGAAACCAAAGGCAGTGTTTTAACAAATGCTCAGATTGCTCCGCACTTAGCGCACCGCCCTGTAGTAAGATTAACTCAGGCTCAGGCGCCGCCTGCAAATCTCGCAGAATTTGATTATGTATTGCTCAACCTCAGATATCCTGGCTGGATGAGCGATCGAGATTTTGTGGAAAAGCTAGTAACTCAACTAAAAAACACCCCTCAATTTAAACTAAAATATCAGCGAGACGACATCTACCTATTTACCCAAAACGCTAACAAATAATCATCTTCTCCTCCTTTAACTGGTTCCCCGGCAGAGCCTGGGAATAGATGTCTAGAGGCTCTGCCTCGCTTGCGGAGGAAAATTGGAGGCAGAGCCTCCGGATCTTTGTTACCAGGTAGAGCCTGGGAACCAGTAAATTACCGCTAATCCTTCACTTTCAAAGCCCTTCTTGCCAACTTCACGTAAGTTTTCACAGTTTCATAAGGCATTTCCAAATCCGCAGCAATATCAAACAAAGATTCTCCCAATTCCCGGCGCGCCAAAATCGTCGCCCAAGTTTCAGCAATCTCAGCAGCGCGACTGCCACCTGTACGCTTTCTCAGGGCCATAAACTTCTTTGTCAATTCATCTATTCTCGCCGCCAATACGCTGTGTATCGACACTTCAGGTAGCGCTTCCGTCAACCATTGTGCTCGCGTTTGTCCCAATCCAAAAGTTGTTTTGTGGCCCGTGCCGCAGTAAGGCGCTAACCGCCCCAAAGCATAAAATAATTGTACAAAATCAGGGCGATTGTGAGCCGATCGCCCTAGCGCAAATTCCACAGCCCCAGTGAATCCCGTTACCATGCCTTTTTTGCCCGCCGCTACCTTTTGCGACGCCAATTTGTGGCGGCTAATAATTACATTCTCATCAATCCAATTCAAAAATTCTACTTGGTCAAAATTTACCCCTGAAAAGTTATTCCAGCGGCGCAAATAACTGTGAAAAACATTTTCGGGAACTGGCAAAGGGAAGTGATGGCCTTTGCTGCGAAAGCTTGTAGGAGTCACAAAACTAAGTTTGATGGTGGGCGAAGATGGGGATTCGGCTGTTAATAATTGCTGGTAAGTTGTGGGAGCAAAAGCAATATCCCAAGAGCGAATTAGCAGGGGAGCATTTCGCAAATCTATCTCTTCGGGCAAATTTTGCAGCCACTGACTCAGCCACTGCACTACTGGCTTTGAAAGTCCTGTTAAGTACCAGCGATAAATTCGATCGCCCAAAAGCTGAAATTCTTTGCCACTGGGGAGCAAATCACCTTCCAATCCCGACATAGTAAAGGCTTTTTCTGACTGTTCATCGTGCAAAAGTTTCGATAAATCCGGGTCAGTTTGCTGCACTTGACCTAAAAACCAAGCGTGCAAACCTATAGCATACTGCGCGTACAGATAGCTAGCAGCGCCGGGAGTCAATTCAAACACTAATCCGACTAACTCGGTGTCAGCCGGCCAAATCAGCCCAGAAGGAAGAGATTTTTTGCTGTGGGTGGGGTTCGGGGAAGTTGCCATCAGATGCGGTTCCTATAGCCGTCACAGAAAGAGCGCCGTGCTATCTTATCCAATTTTTATCCCCTTTGGGGGATGATAGTTGAGGGCGATTGATCGCCCAAATCTTTTGATCGGTCCAAAAACCCGGTATGCCACAAGTTTCCCGCACCCTCCGGGATAGACAAAAACCACTAAAAAACCAACAACCTAAAACTCAATCTTTGTCAAGGTTTTCCTCCTTGTAAGTAAACAGAAATATACAAGTGTTTAAAATCCTATTCTGCGCTACAATTGTCAAAAGCTCGTAGCATCCTCAACTCCGATCCTAAACTATGAACACAACAGAAAAATCTAAACTCTCCAACGAAAAAACTTTGGAGGCGATGAAGAATTTCTCCGAAACCTACGCCAAGCGCACCGGAACTTACTTTTGTTCCGAGCCTTCCGTCACTGCTGTCGTGATAGAAGGACTAGCAAAACACAAAGATGAACTAGGTGCTCCCTTATGCCCTTGTCGCCATTATGAAGATAAAGAAGCAGAAGTAAAAGCCGCCTACTGGAACTGTCCGTGCATTCCTATGCGCGAGCGCAAAGAGTGTCACTGTATGTTATTTCTGACGCCAGATAACGATTTTGCGGGAACTACTCAGGAAATAGGAATGGATCAAATTCAAGCTGTCAGAGACACTATGTAATTAGTTAAGTAGGCGGTCGTTAAATGGCAGTAGTTTTGAAAAGAGGTCGTAGTTTTTCCTATTTTTAAGACTTAGCTATTAAAAAACAATCGATCGCCGCCTACTCAAACACACATCCGCCATCGAAAATCCCCAATCCCCAATCGAATGACAGAGGAAATTCCGCTAGAATTTTTCCAAGGTATCGAACAGTTTAACAGCCAAGAATTTTACGCTTGTCACGATACTTTAGAGGCTTTGTGGATGGAAGCCGACGAGCCGGAAAAAAGGTTTTATCAGGGAATATTGCAAATTGCTGTCGCGCTTTATCACTTAGGAAATCAAAACTGGCGCGGTGCAGTAATCTTGCTGGGAGAAGGAATAAATCGGCTCAGTTATTATCAGCCGAGTTATGCCGAAATTGCTGTTGAAGACTTACTCGGAGAAAGTGCTAAACTTTTGAGCGCTTTGCAACAAGCTGGTCCGGAAGAAGTAGCTAAATTTCAACAGTTGTTTGCAGGTACAGAAGTTGCAGGCTTGCAATTGCCGCGAATTATCAAAGTACCAAAAAGTTAAATAAATGTTTGTATTAGGGTGTGCAGTATACTTGGCCTCTACACAGAGGAGGGCTGGCTTTCTTGCCGGCTGCCCAAGTATATTAATTTGCTCTGGAACGAGCCTCTTGCCCGTTCCCGGTTAAGACAGTTGTAGCCACTCAGCAAAATAACCAATTAAATTCGCTGTTGTCTTGCTAGGATAATTGGTTGAGACTATCGGGTCAATCGATCGACATCACGGGAATCTTTCTGACCGTTAAGATAAAATACCTAAGTGGAAATAATGCCCTTCAGCAATTTCAAATATTTTGAGGCTCCAAGCTTATGATGCCCTCCGCTAAACTGCTCAATTCCCGAATATTCAAAGGATTATCGCTGCTGTTGCCCCTGACTCTGGCAGGCGCGATCGCCTCTCCCACTTACCCGCAAGCCGGGCCCCCCCGCACTCTCAGTGTGCGATCGGACATTCAAGAAGCCGACTCCAAAACCGGCATCGTGACAGCCCGCGGCAACGTCCAAATCAACTATCCAGCCCGCCAAATACAAGCAACCGCAGCTCAAGCTCAATATTTCAGCCGCGAGCGCCGGATCATTCTCAGCGGAGATGTTTACGTATTGCAGCAGGGCAACAGCCTGCGCGGCGAAACCATAACATACCTGATCGACGAAGGGCGGTTTATTGCCCTGCCAGACAACCCAGGACAGGTAGAATCGGTCTATCTGGTTGCCCCGGAACAAGATGCAGCAGCCCAAAATGCAGTGGGTTCCCAACGTCCAACTACAGCCCCCCGGTAAAAGCGGCTCGCAGCAGCGAAATTTCGCCTCAGCCAAAACATACTACTTGGGATAGATGCGAAATTTCGTCTTTATAAAACTCACAAACTTGAAAAGGTAAAATTTAAATTAAAGAGTCGATCGCACAAAGCCGCAGTCTGAAATTTAGCTTGTAGAGGTTGCCGGGAGCGAAAATGAAAATTGTACTCGAAAATATTCACAAATCCTACGGAAAACGCAATGTAGTTAGTCGCGTCAACCTTTCGGTAGCCCAAGGAGAAATCGTAGGACTGCTTGGCCCCAACGGTGCCGGCAAAACCACAACATTTTACATAGCAACCGGATTAGAAAAACCCAATCAAGGAACTGTTTGGCTAAACGATTTAGACATCACTAAATTGGCGATGCACCAGCGAGCGCATTTGGGAATTGGCTATCTCGCTCAAGAAGCAAGCATTTTCCGAAACCTGAGCGTGCGGGACAACATTTTGTTAGTCCTAGAACAAACTCAAGTGCCGCGCTGGGAATGGCGCGATCGAGTCGATTTCCTATTGCAAGAATTTCGCTTAGAAAAAATAGCATCGAGTTTGGGAATTCAAATCTCAGGGGGAGAAAGGCGGCGGACTGAACTGGCCAGAGCACTAGCTGCTGGGCGAGACGGGCCGATGTTCCTATTTTTAGACGAACCGTTTGCAGGCGTCGATCCGATCGCCGTAGACGAAATTCAAACCATTATTGCTAAATTGCGCGATCGTAAAATCGGCATCCTCATCACCGATCACAACGTCCGAGAAACCCTCGAAATTACCGATCGAGCCTACATCATGCGAGACGGTCAAATTTTAGCCTCCGGGGCGGAAGAAGAACTCTACAGCAACCCTTTAGTGCGACAGTATTACTTAGGTGACAACTTCGTGCGATAGTCTTTTGAAGGCATTCCCCATGGTCATAATTTTAGATTTGAGATGTTAGATTGAGGAGCAAACTGCAAAAAGCCCAAACTATGAAAATAGCAATATCCAATTCTTTGAATCCCATCAACTGGCTGCCGAGAATTTCAGTAATGGACTGGTACATTACCAAAGAACTAATCGGGCCATTTCTATTTGGCGTCGGACTCTTTACATCCGTCGCCGTCACAGTTGGAGCTTTATTTGAATTAGTCCGCAGAGTAGCAGAATCCGGCCTCCCCTACGGCGCAGCCATAGAAATTTTTCTCCTGCAAATTCCCTACTTTGTAGTATTGGCTTTCCCCATGTCAATGCTGCTAGCAACCTTAATGGCCTACAGCCGAATGTCCAGCGACAGCGAACTCATCGCCCTTCGCAGTTGCGGAGTCAGCGTATACCGATTGATACTGCCTGCTGTGATAATGAGTTTAATTGTTGCAGGATTCACCTTTGCTTTGCAAGAGTTAGTTGTACCTGCCGCCAGCTACAGAGCTACTCTGACTTTAGACAGAGCCCTGAAGCGAGAAAAACCTACATTTCAAGATAAAAATATTATCTACACAGAATTTCGCAAACCAGAAAAAGGTGGCGACGAAATCCTCGCCCGCTTTTTTTATGCAGAACAATTTGACGGCCAGCGAATGAAAGGTTTAACAATTATCGATCGCTCTACCCCAGGCCTCAATCAAATCGTTTCTTCAGAATCCGCTACTTGGAATCCCTCAGAAAATACCTGGGATTTTTTCAACGGAACCGCTTATATAGTAGCTCCTGACGGCTCTTACCGGAATATAGTTAGGTTTCAACACCAGCAATTGCAGCTCCCCCGCACGCCCTTAGATTTAGCGGCTAGAGTGCGGGATTTCAAGGAAATGAACATTGCCCAAGCTTTAGAGCGTTTGGATATCATTAGAAACAGTGGCGACGAACCGCAAATTCGCAAATTAAAGGTGCGAATTCAAGAAAAATATGCTTTTCCTTTCGTCTGCATGGTCTTTGGTTTAGTGGGAGCAGCTTTGGGAACTCAACCGCGCCGCTCCGGTCGAGGAACGAGTTTTGGTATTAGCGTAGTTGTGATTTTCACTTACTACGTATTTTCTTTCATGACCAGTTCTATGGGCGTGAAAGCTGTTTTGACTCCGATTCTGTCGGCTTGGCTGCCGATTATGTTTGGCTTGGGAATCGGGGGATTGTTGTTGGTACGGGCCGCCGCTAGGTAAGTTTTACCGCTAACATTGAGAATGGGTAATTCGGAACTTGTACTGCCCTTCCACCTTCCACTGCCTTCGGCTACCTTCCCTTCGACTACGCTGAGGAGAACCGAAGTCGAAGGCCATGAACCGCCTAGCCTAAGTATTGGGAATTGATAATATCGTTTTCATGACCGAATTTCCTTCATTTTAAGGATTAGAAAAAGTATTGATTTCGCCACCGCCAATGTAGCGTCCTGGAGCCAGGGAGCGGGGTGTAGCAAAAGTTTGAGGTTGAATGGGCTGCACGCCCTGATTTGTATTTTGGGGAACAACTCCAAAGTTAGGTGGATCAGGCAAATTAAGCTGACTCGGTGGAGGTGTTTGAAATTGAGAATTCGCTGAATTAGGAGAGAATTGAGGGCTAATTATCTTGCTTCCCCCAATCCCACTTAGAAAGGGAGATGGACCGACATTGGGAAGTAGAGGTGTTGGCGAAGGTATGGCTACTGGAAGTGCCACAGGTTGAACTTCAGGTGCTAAGCCTGAGCCAGATAAATTAGTTTGGTAGGGATTTTTCGGCAAAGCCACCGTTGCAGCCCCTGCATTAATTTCGGGAAGGTTCGGTATTCGGGAAGTTAACCCCGCCAATGGTTCAGGGACTGTAGCTGTCGGTTGTAAGAATTCTTGAGATTCCTTGCTCACGGTATTTGTCGGAGCCACAAGTGGGGAAAGTGCTGTGGGAACATTCACAGGATTGGCTCCACTTTGAGCTGTAGCGGTCGTTGGGAGCAAATTTGTCGCATTTCCTGCCGCCGGATCGGAAGCCGGTCGATCGAGCAATTTAGCCTCGTCTGCTTTTTTCTCAACCGAAGCCGCCGTTGCCGAAGTGTTAGCAACGACGTATTTTTTCATAGCTGCTTGCAGCGGACTCAAAGGCAGAGAATTTTCGTTTTGTTTACCTGAATTAGCATCACTCGACGCCTGCGATAAAGTTGCTGTCGCTGTACCCCCAGACTCAGGCTCGATCGTTTTTATCCCGGAAGTCAGTCTCCCACTGCTAGATAAACTCAACGCTGATGTTGTGTTTGAACTTGGCAAGCTGGAATTTTGGGGGTTATTGTTTCCGGTCTCGACAGCAGGATTTGCTAAATTTGGCAAGGAGAAAAATCCGCTGCTTCCTACTCGCTTGGGGGCGGAATATGGCTGAGGAGTTTCTAAGCCCCGATCTCGAAGTTCCTCGAATAAACCTTGGCTTTTTACTACTGATGAATTTAATAAGTTCAGTTCAGAAGCAGTAGAGCCATTAAACTGATTGACTAGCACTGGTGAGCTGTCGATTTCAGCCGCAATCGCGGTATCTTCAGCAGATAGTCCCGATAGCGAAGCTGGATTGTTTGTGGCTACTTCTTCTTCGCCATCTATGCTCAACCTTTCTGGGTTTACAGAGACCTCCCAGATAAATAACCCCCCCGCACACAGCACGGCTAACGGAGCCCAAACCGCCGGTTGGGTCCAGTGGCGCAACCGCGCTATTAAATAGCGGACAGATGTAGGAAATCGCTTAAAAATTGACATAGTTTTGCTTCCATCCGAGCGTGCGGATTTAAAACTATTTTTCCTAGTCTACCACATCAATCTTGATTATTTTTGCTATGCCGGGGTAAGTGCGATCGGGAGCATCTCAATTTTGCTTTTACTGTCGGTGTGCGATCGTCCGGCTCGCTATATTTATAGATTTTGCTGTGCGGGACGGACCGCACTCCCAAAAAACGCTTTTTACTTTCTGCAGAGATGCTCCGAGTAAGATCGAAATTTTGATTGAAAGTTGCGAAAGCTCAATGCAATCGGTGAAAATATCCATAAAGCACTGGTATAAATATGTCTTGCTTGCCTTAAATCAAGGGGCATAAGATGATAAAATATTATGGGATGCGGTGTCCGGGCTGCCGAGTCTGTCAGCAGATCGACCTCAAACCAAAATGTCAAGGTAAAATTGGCAATTGCTGAGAACAACACCCAAGGAAAGTTGAGAGGAAATTAATGAAAAAAGTAGTTGAAGTATTAGCAAATCGGGAACAACTAATAGATCGATCGCTGGAAATTGTACTGTCGAAAATCTCAGAAGCCATAGCAGAACGCGGACTTTGTACGATCGCCTTAGCGGGCGGAAGCACACCAGAACCGCTCTACACAGCGATCGCAGCCCAAGACCTGGCTTGGGACAAAATTCACGTTTTCTGGGGCGACGAACGCTACGTTCCCCAAGAACACCCAGACAGCAATCAAAAAATGGCGCGCCTCGCGTGGCTCGATCGAGTGAATATCCCCGCCAGCAACATCCACCCCATGCCCACAGGCGCCGGCGACCCCGCAGCCGACGCTGCAGCGCACCAAACCGAATTGCAGCAGTTCTTCAAAGTATCCGAGGGCGAGTTTCCTGCCTTTGACATCATTTTATTGGGCATAGGAGACGACGCTCACACAGCCTCTCTCTTTCCCGGCACAGCAGCCTTGGAAGTCCGGGATGCCCTAGTAACTGTCGGCAACAAAGACGGTCAACCCCGCATTACCTTTACAGTCCCCTTAATCAACCGGGCCCGGTGCGTCATCTTCATGGTCGCAGGAGCCAGCAAACAACCCGCCCTAGCTCAAATTTTTGCCCCTGCTGCTGACGAAATGACCTATCCAGCCAGATTCGTTCAACCAGAGGGCGAACTTTGGTGGCTGCTCGATGCGGCGGCTGGTGAAACAGTAAAATAGCTGACACAGCAGCAAGCGTGCCAACACACTCAGCATTATCACTAACTCAATCAGGCCCATCACAGCTAACGTCACGGCGTCAGCTCAGTTGCTAGTATTAGCGAAGCAATATAAGAATTGTGGCGGTTAAAGTTAAAATTTGACCATATACACGAGTATTTTTATGAGGCTGATTTGAAAATCTGGCCGATAGCAAGGAGAAATCGATGATTGTCTGTCCCAATTGCAATCACCAGAACCCCGACGGGGCCAGCCAGTGTGAGGCTTGCTACACGCCTTTACCTGTTACCGCAAGTTGCTCGAACTGCGGTGCAGCAGTTCAGACAGATGCAGCATTTTGCGGTCAGTGTGGCTTTAACTTGCGTCCGGGTTCCATAGTTCCCGAAGTTGAGGGGACACTAACGTCCCCCTCGCCTGTAGGCCCCACAGTGGTATCGTCACCGGCGCCGGATTTAGTCCCACCCGATCCCCTGATGGCAATGGAACCTCTAGTTACCCTGAATAAGGGGCTTAACTTGGAAAAAACTCCCGCCAGCATTCCGACGATTCCCGATCCCCCGCCATCGCCCTCGGTTCCTGTTACAACTGAATCGGTGGCAACACCAGTAACTATCTCTCCTCCGGTTCCGGGCCCACAGCCGGCAGGTGTAGCTAAAACTCAACTGCAACAGCAGTCGGCGCGCCTGCTACACGTTCAGACAAATACGCCGATGGAATTGCCTCACAGTCTGTCTGTGGTTCACATAGGCAAGCCAAATGACTTAGTACCGCCGGATATTGATGTTTCGGGATTTGCTAATTCTGAGATAGTTTCTCGGGTACACGCAAATCTCCGGGTGGAGGGAGATGCTTGCTACCTAGAAGATGTAGGCAGTTCCAACGGCACTTACGTCAACAATACTCCGCTACCCAAGGGAAACCGCCACCGGTTGCGACCGGGAGACCGCATCTCTCTGGGCAAAGGAGACCTGGTTACGTTTTTATTTCAAATCTCTTAGAGCGAGTTTGGATTGGGCGATCGAAAGTCTAAAATCTAAAATCGCATCTTGAGGCGCTCTACCAAAACTCAATGCTGCCAATGTGATTAAGCTGACCTTGCTACATCCACTCCAGTCTATACCCGTCCGCAGTTGGATCTTTGAAGACGAGCAGGTCGTCCGGATCGGGCGCTCGACCGAAAACCACGTCGTTCTTTTTAGCGCTGTGGTTTCTCGTCGCCACATCGAATTGCGGCGCAGCGGCATAACTTGGGAACTGATCAATTTAGGTACCAACGGCACTTACCTCGATGGTAAGCCAATTGCTAAGGTTCCCATTGTGGACGGTCTGATCGTTCACTTGGCTCGCTCAGGTCCGAAAATTCAAATCAACGTAGGCCCGAATCAGTCCTCTGTCCAATTAGGACAAATTAGCGTCAAGCCCAGGGAGGCTAAGGAAATTCACGCTCCATCGGGTGGCGTGCACATTAGCACGATTCCTGTTCCCGACCACAAAGAAGTTGGCACTTCCAGGGAAGAGGAGGAGTTAACCGAGGCAGATAATAATCGCCATTATTCGGAAGAAGAATATTAAATCGGCTTCTTTGGACGATCGACATTTTTCACAGGCGGCACTCAGGAGTTTATTTATGAGTACATCACCACAGATTGTTAGGCGCAGCGAACTGCTCAACCGCCGCACGATCAACCGCAGAACGGCGGAAGAGGTCGGCAGGGTAGATCGGGTTTGGCTCGATGCTCACTCCCAGCGGGCGATCGGCTTTACTTGCAAGTCGGGACTTTTGGGCAGCAAAAAAACTTGGTTCGCTTGGGCGCAAGTTGATACGGTGGGGGAAAATGTTTTTGTCACCATTAACCCGGAACTGCCGGAATTGCATCAGCCGGAACAAGCTGTTTGTCCGATCGGCCTTGAGGTGCTCACGGACGCTGGGAATAAGGCAGGTGTAGTGGTGGACTACCTATTTGATGTCCGCACGGGTTCAGTCACCCACTACCTATTTAAATCGAGCGGCTGGCGCGGTGTTTTAGACGACATTTACTTGTTACCTGTGGCAGCTATTTCGACTATCGGCAGCAAGCGGGCGATAGTTTCTGAAGCTGCTGTATCGGAACCAGTGCAGTACGCGGAGGGACTGCACAAAAAAGTCGGTCTGGTAGCAGAGTTTTTACATGAAGATTTCGACAGAACTCTCAAAAATGTGGCAGGTGTGAAGCGGGGCGCTCAAAGTCTGGCGGAAAAATTCCAAGATAAAGCTCTAGAAGTCAGGGATGTAGCTCAAGAAAAAGTTGCAGAGTTGAAGCGGCAAAGGCAAGAGTCTGTCCCGCCCGATCCCAACCCGGAGCCGCCCGAGTCAGATTTGAGCTGAAGTTGGGCCTTCCCGCTCGCCCTGCGACTAATTGCCGATCGCATTCTGAGGCGGTGCGCGCGAGGAAGGTCGATCGGTATTTTGGCTATTAGAGATTGATGCGTTGTCGCTCAAAATTCCAGTGCTGCTCAAAGCATTGTATTTTAAAGGTATCGCATCAATAAGGAAAATGTTAGCAACTCAAAAAGACCTAGGCTGTTTGATACAACCAACAAGTATTTTATCTAGAGACCCCAGGATTAATAATTGGTTAACTTCTTTCTTTATAAACAACGAGTCGTTGAGCAGTGACTGTCGCCCGATCGAGAACTCGAATCAGATCTGCAACCAGCGCGGGTCTGAGTTGAAATTTCTGGTTGAGCAGGGGAAAAAATTGCTGCCGCCTGCGCCAAAAGTTAAGGATCAAAAGTTTGTTCAAATGCTTCAAGCAGCCAAAATTTCATCTTTTACTGAAGATAGAGACAATGCTGGCGCACTGACGGCGCCTTTAAAAATCAAATTTTTTGTGTTTTTATCCCACAGAATCTATCTGGAAGCCTCCCCCTTTGTGTCTGGCGGTGGAGTGTCAAAACATCCGTGATTACCTTAACTCTGTTACATCCTATCCAATCTGTCCCAGTTCAAAGTTGGTGTTTTGAATCAGAACCTGTGGTTAGGATCGGCCGCTCGAACGACAATGATGTAATTATTTACAGCGCTGTAGTTTCCCGCCACCACGTAGAGCTGTGGAATCACGCCAATGGCTGGGAAATTATTAATTTTGGTGCTAACGGCACTTATGTAGATGATAGACCGATCGCTCAGGTGTCAGTTGTGGACGGGATGACAATTCGCTTAGGCAATTCCGGGCCAAAAATCAGGATTCGGGTGGGCGCCACGAATCAACCGGGCAAAATAATTAAGCCACCACAGCGTGAACTCCGCCAAAAGGACGAAGTTTTAAAACACAGGTCAACAGAGTGGCCTGGGGGCGTAGGAATAATGGAAGATGATGAACATGGAGGGCTTACTCACATCGATTTTGAGTGACCCGCAGCTATCTATATATTCCTGCTGGCTAGTTCCCACAAAGCGACCGATGCCCGATTCAAGTGTCTAACTAATATTGTGGTAAGTGATCTGATTTTTGCCTAAATATCCCTATACATTAATTAACAGCTTCTCTAGTAGGATTTCACCCTTCTAAAGATAAGATTGGGGGGAGATCGATCGATATTAGCTCACTTTCGCTGCTTGCCCAGTGGCGATAATCGCAGAGCAACTGGTGCATCAACCGCTGTTTGACACTCAGCAGTACGCTTTTGAGCAAAGCATTCCCGGTTGCTTCTAAAATGGGTTTGGGCGTCACCCAAAACGGCGGCGGTAACTCTACTTGTACTTCCAAATCCGCTTTTCCCTTCAAGTATGCTACCCCGCTGCTTTGGTGAACACAAAGCTGTCCTTTGAGATTGAGAGCAAAGCGATCGTTTATGTAACCCACGCCGCGAATTTCGCACCCGACGGACTCCAAATTGATTGTGCCGTCTGACTGCGCCCACACCCTCATATCTACTGTGGGTTGAATGCTCAGCATCATAAATTGTAACGGTCGCATTTTTAGGCGGAAACAGTCATCGCTTAGCTGTTGTGTGCGACTTTGATCGACAAGGGCATTCACCAGTCGCCTCGGCTGGCGTAGATAATGTTGAATGGGAACCCGTTCCTCTGGTACGGCGATCTCAACGGATTGGGAAGAATTAAAGCGGGTATACATGAGAAAATATCAAAATATAGGGTTCCTAAGCATATCTTAATAAACTATCACCTTTTTTAAGGTGACATACGTAGCGCACTAAGTCGCGTGCCCAGCAATGTCATCCGAGAAATCACCGATAAAAGCTTTCGGGACATTGCTAATTTTTCATCATACTTCCTAGCTGATGAGAGTAAAGCAAACATTTGTAACCTAAAATTGCCTCTAAATGAAAATTTCGTTAGCGAAGCCCTCGAAGAGGATCGCACATCTCGGCCCTGTTGGTACAAATGCAGAAACAGCGGCTCTAGCTTATGTCAATTGGTTGAGCCAAGAAACTAACTTGGAATGCACCCTGTGTCCTTATTCCACCATTTCCCAAGCGCTAGAGGCATCTGCCGTAGGGCAGGTTGATTATTCAGTTGTGCCTGTCGAAAATTCGATCGAAGGCAGCGTGACTGTCACCTTAGATACACTGTGGCGGCTCGATCAACTCCGCATTCAACACGCCTTAGTTTTGCCAATTTCCCACGCGCTAGTGTCTAATGCCAAAAATTTTAACGAGATTCAAAAAGTTTACTCTCATCCGCAAGCGCTAGCTCAGTGTCAGCTATGGTTGGGGCAGTTTATTCCCTCAGCTCAATTAATTCCGACGAATTCTACCACGGAAGCATTGCAATATCTGGAAGATAGAAATGTAGCAGCGATATCTTCGCCAAGAGCGGCTGAACTTTACAATTTGCCAGTGTTAACTCACCCCATTAATGATTATCCCGATAATTACACTCGATTTTGGGTACTCAGCAGGAGTGGGGGAGAAATCGCCAACGTAGAACCAGGGGAGCGCTCATCCATTAAATCTATTACACAATCTGCTTCTAAGTTGATCCTCGATGCTTCACCGTCTAATTGCACCCATACCTCACTAGCTTTTAGCGTACCTGCCAATATGCCGGGAGCACTGGTAAAACCTTTGCAAGTATTTGCCAGTCGCGGTATTAATTTAAGTCGGATTGAATCTAGACCGACTAAACGATCGCTCGGAGAATATATTTTCTTTATGGACGTTGAGGCTAACGCCTGCCAAGCATTTGTTCGAGCCGCACTCGAAGAGTTAAAAAATCACACAGAAACTTTAAAAATCTTTGGTTGCTACAATGTACTGTCAGTAGTATAATTTTATTTTATGTAGTATACTTTTTAAGTCAAGCTTAGGAGGCTGGTGAGATGAATGCTGATGAACTTCTCAAGCGATACGCAGCCGGAGAAAGAAATTTTCATGAAACAAACTTGAAAGAGGCTTCTTTGCGAGAAGCTTTCCTAATTCATATTAATCTAGCCTGCGCGAATCTCAAAGAAATAAATTTTGCTTTGGCAAACTTAAGGGGGGCAAACTTAATAGCTGCCAAGCTCAAGAATGCTTGCCTGGTGATGACAAAACTCAATGGGGCTAACCTGAGCCGAGCCGATCTAAGTTTCGCACGATTAACAGGATCGGACATGATTGAGGCAAACTTGGAAAACGCCAACTTGAGCGACACCAAAATGATTGGTGTTAATTTGAGCGGAGCATCCTTGTACGCCGCAAACCTGATGGAAGCGAATCTCCTAGATGCTTGCTTGGACAATACAAACCTCGAAAAAGCCAATCTAAGTGAGGCAAAACTGCGGGGAGCGAGTCTGAGATCAGCCAACTTGAAAGGCGCTTTTTTGTGTGAAACTAACCTTGAAGGCGCAGATTTGAGAGAAGCTGATTTAAGCGGTGCTAATTTGAGCGGGGCATTTTTATGCGGGGCTAATCTGGAAGGAGCTAAGCTAGATGAGGCAATTTTAAGTGGGGCTATACATTTTTGCGTCAGACAAGTTTGATATCACGCAATATATAACCGGAGAATCCGACAACTAAGGACTAAAAAATATACTATTGACTTGGCTGAAAGTGAAGTCTATTTGCTGCTGTACCTTAGCAAAATGAAGCTGCATCTTGAGTATCTCTTTCTTGGAATTAGCTTGAGCAATCTTACTTTCCAAAGCCAGCAAGTTGCGGTTGAGATTTTCTACTCGCACAGTTTGGTAGTCTAAGTCAATTTTTAGTTCTGCCGCCCGATCGAATTCAACCTGCTTGCGAACCACGGCGAGGCGGACTGAATTTTCATCCTGTGTCTGAAGAGCTAGCAAAGCTCGCTGCTGCCACTGGTTGGCTTGAGATTCAGCTTGATTGTACAGCCATTGAATACGCAGTTGGGCGGAAATCGCACTGCCAACAGCCTGACGCAGTTCTTTGAGAGGTTCCTGAATTTCTAAGATTAATAGTTCCCAAAGATTCATCAGTTCGCTGGTAAATTCTTCGCGTTCTACAGAGGCTACCAGTGCTTCTAACAGCAATAAATTTGGTTTCATCTGCTGCGTAATTGTCTCAAATATTAACTGTGCTTCGGACATTTGCCGATCGTAATTTTTTTCTGAGACTGCACCGGATGAGTGCTTTAATATTTTTTCAGTGCTATCTACCTTAGCTTCTGAATCTGAACTTGAAGCTACAAAGGTCTGTAATTTTTCACGGGCGATCGAATTCAGCCTTTGTCGAAGCAAATCGCAGGCCGCCCGCTGCACCGGCCCTGTTTCAGTTTGACAAATCTTGATGACTATTTTTAAGCCCGCATCGCCGTAATTCCATGTCTCTCTCAAGGCGGCGATTCGATGTTCGCTGACAGAACTAGACAGCCGATGTTTAACTCCTGCTAGTCCGCCGAGCACTACACCGCCCACAGGAGGTGGCAGTTGACCGCCTCTAACTGCATCGTATGGTTTCGGTTGGTCGTGATTGTCTAACACAAGCATTTACTGCTATAAGGAACCTATCCCAACCTGTTTGAAGTTAAGAATTCAACAGATACCAGTTCCCAAAAATAATGGAACTGTAAGCGCGCGCTCCAAACCCTGAGTTCATCAGTCAATCGAAAATCAAAAATCGAAAATCGAAAATCGAATGATTTGTGTGTAATTCTTTCTTCACTTCAGGTCAAACCGATCGTGCTTTTTCCTAGGCAAATTGGCTACTTGAGGGTATCTTTAAGTACCGTCCTCGCTGCCAAGTGATTGCGAGTAGAAGTCAAAATTTCGGTTTCGCGTTCCAATCTCGCAGCAGTATCTTGCAATTCTAAAAGAGTTTGCTGTTCTGTCGCTGCGCCGTAAAGGTAGCTGGCTACCCAGTAGGACAATTCTGTAGGCAAACTGGGAATGTCTTCGGGCAGGTCGATCGGCTGATCCATCAATTTGCTGGAGAGGCGAACTACATCTCTGAGCAGTTGTTCGACATCTTTTCCCAAAGGTCTGAGGTCTTTTTGCGGCGGTTCGTCTTCAATCCATTCTACTAGACCGACTAAATACGGTTTTTCCCGAACGGCGTCAAGCACTCGGAACCGCTGCTGCCCGAGAGTCATAATTTTCATGCGATCGTCGGGCAGGCGCTGGCAGTGAATCACTTCGGCGCAACAGCCAACGGCAGAGACTTTGTTTTGGTTGGGGTCCCACATGAGTACACCGAAACGCCGATCGCCTTCCAGAATCGTATTCATCATGATTCGATAGCGAAACTCGAAGATTTGCAGCGGCAGCGGTCTACCTGGAAATAGAACCACTTCCGGCAACGGAAATAAGGGGAGTTCGCGAACTGCTACAGAGGAAGAGGATGCCATTGTCGGTCAAAAGTGACGGTACTTGCGCTTCTTTTTCTTACTTTAACTGATGAAAGGCAATTCCGGGGCAGGAGCGATCGGGCTTTTGCGACGCGGATTTGAGCGAACGAGCGCGATCGCCTGTGCTGCCAGCTTGACACCGGCGTTATTTCGGCAAAATGCTAAATAACCTTTTTGCTGAACTAAGTGATGCTGGATGCGATGATAGCGACTGCTAAACGAGCGTTTTTGTAGCGATCGCCCCTTAATTAATAATAATTATTTAAGTTCGTGCCGGAGCAGAAATTATTGTTGATTATTAACTAATAACTTATACCTAATAAGTAATAACTAGGGAACTTTATGCAAAAAGAAGGAACAAATGCTCTTCCCTTTGATCCTTCTTTCTGCGTTTGAGATAAGTCAATCTACAGCTTGACTTCGATATCTACGCCGGCTGGCAAATCCAGTTTCATCAAAGCGTCAATTGTTTTGGCTGATGGCTGGTGAATGTCGATAATCCGGCGGTGCGTGCGGGTTTCAAAGTGTTCGCGAGAATCTTTGTCTACGTGGGGGGATCGCAGCAAGCAGTAAATCCGCCGTTTTGTCGGTAGGGGAATCGGGCCGATCGCTGTGGCTGCTGTCCGATTTGCTGTATCTACAATCTTTTCGCAGGATGCGTCTAGAATTCGGCGATCGAAAGCTTTGAGGCGAATGCGAATTTTTTGCTGTTGAATTGTTGCCATTTTTGTTTCTTGAATTTTCGAGGTTCAGTTTATTTTTAGTCATCAGTCATCAGTCATCAGTCATCAGTCATCAGTCATTTGTTTGTTATTAAACATTTAACCCATAACTACTAACAACTGGCCACTAACCTATAACTACTCACTAAATAGCAGAAAAGCCTGATTACATTTGGCGGCTTTTCTGCTATTTAGTCTGTTATCGGATTCCTACTTGAGGATTTTGGAAACAACGCCGGCGCCGACGGTGCGTCCGCCTTCGCGGATAGCGAAGCGCATTCCTTGTTCGATCGCGATCGGGTGAATCAACTCAACAGTCATTTTGATCCGGTCACCGGGCATCACCATTTCTGCTTCACTACCGTCATCAGCGGTGAACTGTGCGATCGTGCCGGTCACGTCAGTGGTACGGACGTAGAATTGAGGGCGATATCCAGAGAAAAATGGCGTGTGCCGGCCACCTTCTTCCTTCTTGAGGATGTACACTTCAGATTCAAACTGAGTGTGAGGCATGATGCTTTTCGGCTTGGCAATCACCATTCCGCGTTCAATATCCGCCTTTAAAATCCCCCGCAGCAGTAGACCCACGTTGTCCCCGGCAATGCCTTCTTCCAGAGACTTGGTGAACATTTCCACACCAGTCACCGTAGTGCTGCGAGTGTCCTTAAGACCCACCAATTCTACTGTTTCGCCGACTTTGATGGTTCCGCGTTCGATCCTGCCAGTGGCTACAGTACCCCGACCAGTAATCGAGAATACGTCTTCAACTGCCATCAAGAAAGGCTTGTCAACTTCGCGTTCAGGGGTGGGGATGTAAGCATCTACTTCTTCCATCAGCTTGTAAATTTTGTCAACCCACTCATTTTCGCCCTTGACAGTCTTGGGATTAGCAAGCATCGCTTCGAGAGCTTTCAATCCCGAACCTGTGACGATGGGGATGTCATCGCCCGGAAAATCGTAAGAGCTCAAAAGTTCGCGAACTTCCAGTTCTACCAATTCCAACAGTTCAGCATCATCCACCATGTCTTCTTTGTTCAAGAAGACAACCAGGCTGGGAACGCCAACTTGCTTAGCTAGCAGGATGTGTTCGCGAGTTTGAGGCATGGGGCCGTCTGCTGCTGACACTACTAGGATGCCGCCGTCCATTTGAGCAGCACCGGTGATCATGTTTTTCACATAGTCAGCGTGTCCGGGGCAATCAACGTGGGCATAGTGCCGACTTGTGGTTTCGTATTCCACGTGAGCAGTATTAATCGTAATACCCCGTGCTTTTTCTTCGGGCGCAGCGTCGATGTCGGCGTAATTCTTAGCCTTTGCTTGACCTAGTGCAGAGAGAGTCATCGTAATCGCGGCGGTCAAAGTTGTTTTGCCGTGGTCAACGTGACCGATCGTGCCGATGTTTACGTGGGGTTTATTCCGTTCAAATTTTGCGCGTGCCATTCTCGATTTGTTCCTTGTTTCTTTTAGCGATTTTAGATTTTAACATTTTAGATTTTAGACTTTGGATTTCATCCAAAATCCAAAATCTAAAATTCAAAATCGTTAGTTACCTTTGTTCTTAGCGATGATGGCTTCAGCCACATTTCGCGGCACTTCTTCGTAATGGCTGAATTCCATTGTGAAGATGCCCCGACCTTGGGTTTTCGAGCGGATGTCAGTGGCGTAGCCAAACATTTCTGCTAGTGGAACTTTTACAGAAACTTTGGCAATTCCCTGATCCGTCTCTTGACCCTCAATCTGACCCCGACGCGAGTTGAGGTCGCCGATGATGTTCCCGATGTAATCTTCGGGAACTTCCACCTCTACTTTCATCATAGGCTCTAGCAGCACAGGCGAAGCCTTCATCACGGCTTCTTTGATCGCCATTGAGCCGGCGATCTTAAATGCCATTTCCGAAGAGTCTACGTCGTGGAAAGACCCGTCTACCATAGTAGCTTTGAGGTCGATCACGGGATATCCTGCTACAATACCCGATTCACAGGCTTCTTTCATCCCTTGTTCTGCCGGGCCGATGTACTCTTTCGGTACAGTGCCGCCGACAATTTTGGAGACAAATTCAAAGCCGCTTCCGACTTCGGTAGGTTCTAGTTCGATCACGACGTGACCGTACTGACCTTTACCGCCACTTTGGCGGATAAATTTACCTTCGGCGCGGACGGCTTTGCGAATGGTTTCGCGGTAGGCTACTTGCGGCTGACCCACGTTGGCTTCTACTTTGAATTCCCGCAGCATTCTGTCTACCAGGATTTCCAGGTGCAGTTCGCCCATGCCGGCGATAACTGTCTGGTTGGTTTCTGGGTCAACGTTGACTCGGAAGGTGGGGTCTTCTTCCGAGAGCGACTGGAGGGCTTTGGAGAGCTTCTCCATGTCTTGTTTGGTTTTGGGTTCGACAGCCACCGAGATGACTGGCTCTGGAATAAACAGGGATTCCAGAATCACTGGAGATCCTTCTTCGGAGAGGGTGTCGCCGGTGAAGGTCTCTTTCAAACCCAAAGCTGCTCCCAAGTCTCCGGCTCGCAGTTCCTCGACTTCTATCCGATCGTCCGCCTTGAGTACAATTAGGCGAGAAACCCGCTCTTTTTTGTCTTTGGTGGAGTTCAGGACGTAGGTTCCTTTTTTGAGGATACCGGAGTAGACGCGAACGAAGGTCAGGCGGCCGTAGGGGTCAGCCATGATTTTGAATGCCAGGGCTGACAGCGGGGCGCTGTCGTCGGCAAACCGCTCTGCTGTGTCGCCGTTGGGCAGGAGTCCTTGTATGGGAGGAACTTCCAAGGGCGATGGCAGATAGTCGATGACTGCATCCAACAAAAGCTGAACGCCTTTGTTTTTGAATGCCGAACCGCACAACATGGGGACGATCGTCCCAGAGATGGTCCCAGTCCGCAAAGCTGCACGAATTTCGTCTTCGGTTAACTCTTCGCCTTCAAGGTATTTCTCCGTGAGGGCGTCGTTGGTTTCTGCTACGGACTCGATCAGCTTGGTGCGGTATTCTGCTGCTAGCTCTTTTACTTCATCGGGGATTTCTACTTCCTCGATATCGGTTCCCATGTCGTTGTTGTAGATATAGGCTTTCATTTGCACTAAGTCTACAATTCCCCGGAAGTTTTCTTCACTGCCGATCGGGATTTGGATGGGTACGGCGTTCGCTCTCATTCGATCGCGAATTTGGGCGTAGACTTTGTAGAAGTTTGCGCCCATCCGATCCATTTTGTTGACGAACACGATCCTTGGTACTTTGTACCGATCGGCTTGTCGCCAAACTGTCTCGGATTGCGGCTGCACTCCCCCTACCGAGCAGAACACTGCGATCACTCCGTCGAGCACTCGCATCGAGCGTTCGACTTCGATCGTGAAGTCTACGTGTCCGGGAGTGTCGATGATGTTGATTTTGTAATCTTTCCAACTGGTGGTGATAGCAGCGGCAGTAATCGTAATTCCCCGCTCCCGCTCTTGCTCCATCCAGTCAGTGACTGCTGTTCCCTCGTGCACTTCACCCATTTTGTGAACCATGCCTGAATAGAACAGAATTCTTTCAGTTGTTGTTGTTTTGCCCGCGTCTATGTGGGCTGCGATGCCGATGTTGCGAGTTTTTTCTAGCGGGACGGTACGTGCCACAGCTACCTCCTTAATCTTGTGTTGCTGTTATAATACTACTATACTACACAGTAACCCTATTTTGCACTCCCCAGCGACTTACAAAAGTCTCTGGAGCTTATTGTTACATTTTAATATTTTTTGCAAGATTTGTTTACAAAAATATTAAGGATGCGACATGGAGGATTTAGAGAGTGCGTGAATTTTGAGTGCGTCAATTTTGATTTTGGGAGTTTTGAGTTTGCTTCACGAATCGCAACTGCGCCAAGAGAAGCAATCTCAACACTCAAAACTTACACTTTCCAATTTCTCACCCGATGCTTTTATACCGCACGATCGCGCTCTTCTCCATGCCCGATTTTGCAGTTAGTACCGGTAGTGAGCAAAAGCCTTGTTAGCTTCGGCCATGCGGTGTGTTTCTTCGCGCTTGCGAATAGCACTGCCTGTTTCGTTAGCTGCATCCATCAGTTCGTTGGCTAGCTTGGCGGCCATCGAGCGGCCGGTGCGGGCGCGGGCAAATCTGATCAGCCAGCGGAGGGCGAGGGTGGTACCGCGATCGGAACGCACTTCCATCGGCACTTGGTAGGTAGCGCCACCTACCCGGCGGGCTTTGACTTCGACCAGAGGTGTCGCGTTTTTGACTGCTTTTTCAAACAAGTCTAACGGTTCAGCCCCTGTCCGTTCTTGGATGGTTTTGAGGGCGTCGTAGACGATGCTGGAGGCAACGGATTTTTTGCCGTGCTGCATGATCCGTCTCACCATCATGCTTACCAACCGGCTGTTGTAGGTTGGATCTGGTGGAACTGGACGTTTTTGAATAACTGTGCGGCGAGACATAGTTCTACTTGGGATTTTTGATTTTGAATGACTGAGTTTGGGGTTTTGGGATCACATCTCGATTTATGACGATCGAGCGTGCAATTGAGCGGCGCGATCGGATTTATTTTTGCTTCCCAACCCCGACGAGCGGACGAGTTCCGTGTTATTTTTTCTCTTTAGGACGCTTGGCCCCGTATTTGGAACGACCCTGCTTGCGGTCTTTCACCCCAGCGGTGTCTAATGTACCCCGAATGATGTGGTATCTAACTCCGGGCAAATCTTTTACCCGACCGCCCCGGATCATTACTACCGAGTGTTCTTGCAAGTTGTGACCGATCCCAGGGATGTAGGCGGTCACTTCAAAACCAGAGGTCAGCCGTACCCGAGCCACCTTCCGCAGCGCCGAGTTAGGTTTTTTCGGGGTGGTCGTGTACACTCTGGTGCAAACTCCGCGGCGCTGGGGGCAACTCTTGAGAGCTGGCGATTTGGTTTTTTTCTGCGTTTGTTCCCGTGCTGAACGGATGAGTTGCTGAATAGTGGGCATGAGTTACGGCATTTCTAGCTTTTTGCTGAATATAGTGATTTGGCTGTATCCGCACTGAAAGTCCCTTCCCCTCTGGGGGGACGGGATGAATGAAAATAGTTATGGGTAAGTGAGGATACCAGACTCTGTATTGTACACGACGCGAGTTTCTTTGGCAAGAAATTTGCGCGACCCGCGCTCAAACTTCCTTTCTTGCTGCCAGTTGTCCGGGGGCGATCGCAACGGGCGAATGGTATGTGACATCCTATAATTTAGGCGCAACTATGATGATTGTCACAGCCGTCAGAAAAATTTATGACGATCGCCATATCGCGCTTTTTCGATCGAATTACCATTGTTTAGGAGAGGCGCATTAACTCCAGCCTGCGATCGCATCACAGTCTATAGCCGATCTACATCACATAAAGTTATCTAAAATTGCCGGATAATAAGAAATCTACATTGAGTTGACGGCAGATGACAACCAAAGCTTATATTCCTGAATATAAAATTTCCGAACTTTACTTGAACATTTGGAAATCCGGTAAGATCGATCGGACTGTGTTCCAACAAATTCAATACGCAATTAATTCTCACAGTTTAAAAAGTTCAGAGGAGCGAAAAATTGTCAGCAGGCTGCTGTATGCAGTACGGCGGGGATGGGTGTCAGTGATGGACTGAGTTACTTGGAAATTTTGAGTCATGGCGAGAGATTGCTGCGTGACTCCCCGGGCGTAGCTGCGTCAATGAGTTTTGAGATTGCCACCCACCTGCCACCCACAGAGCACAACCCACAGGGGGTGCATGAGTTGTAAGCTAAAATATCCTCCATAAAATGAGAGGACTCCCCAATAGATGCACCGCTCTTAAAAGTAAATATTAAGGTAAAAGGACAGGGTATGTTTAATTCTACAGAACTGCTGATTGAGGCTTTCATAGAACAACTTCAGAACGGTTACAGCCGCACTTATGGAGGCTACAAATCAGACTATGCTGACATTATTGCCTGGGTGGGGGCAATGGCGTTAGAAAACATTGCCAACAGCGACGCTCTTTATCACAATGTAGAACACGCCATTTGCATTAGCTTAGTCGGTCAAGAAATCTTGCGGGGAAAACACATTCGCAAGGGCGGAGTTTCCTGCGAAGATTGGCTGCACTTCATCATTTCTTTGCTGTGTCAAGACATCGGATATGTCAAAGGAGTTTGCCGGCAAGACCAAGAATCAGAAGGATTGTATGCTACGGGAAAAGATGGCATGAGAATTGCACTTGCTCCCGGTGCAACCGCGGCTAGCTTAGCTCCTTACCGAGTTGACAGAGCTAAATTGTTCATTGACGAGCGCTTCGGCAACCACAAGCTAATTAATGCGGAGATAATTAAACAGAATATAGAACAGACTCGTTTCTCGGTGCTTGACGGTAACACTGACGATGATGCAGTTAATTACTCTAGTTTAGTGCGCGGTGCTGATTTGATCGGTCAGCTAAGCAACCCGCAATATTTGCAGAAAATTGGCGCGCTGTTTTACGAGTTGGAAGAAAGCGGTGCTACTAAAGTTTTGGGCTATCGACATCCGGGCGATTTGCTGCAAAGCTACTCTAAGTTTTACTGGAGTGGCATTTATCCTCACATCAGCGAATCTCTAGGTTACTTGCAGTTGACGCAGGAAGGCAAACAGATTGTGGCTAGTTTGTACGCTAACATATTCCGGATGGAACACCAACGTGGCGATTCTGAGGTTGCTTGACGGAAGGATAAGGGAAATGCAGCAAGTTTTGAATGCGTGAGATTGCTTTCCTAATAATTTCTTCGCTAACATTCCTTGCAGCGGTATTAAGGGGAAGCGAAAGACGGCGAGTTTTTAATGGGTGAGATTGGTTTCCTAAGAATCACTTTGCTAGCATTACTTGCAACGCGATTTCCCTACCTGAGTTCAATAGTGACCAATTACCAATTACTAATTCCCCCTTACCCAAATGTATTTCATCCAACTCAACTAATTTCCTCCTCAATTTTTGAATGATATCTCGGACACAACCAATTACTCGGCACCAAAGAAGGCCATCCCTCCCGCAGCGCTTCCAAACAAACAGCTCGCACAGTTAATTGACAGTCAAGCAGTTCGACCCCAGCTTTTTCAACTTGCTTTTTGCCAATTTTTAAAATGGATTCATCGCTAAATTCAAAGGTTTTGTGACACTGAATGCAAACCAGGTGGTGGTGGTGGTGCAATTCGGGAAAATTCAGTTCGTAATGTTTGTGCCCTTCTGCTAATTCTAGTTCACGCAAAATTCCAATTCTTGCTAATAAATGCAGGGTTCGGTAGACAGTAGACAAGCCTATTCGTTCTCCTTTATTCTGCAAAGTCCTGTATAACTCTTCCGCACTTAAATGATTGCCTTGTGGCAGATTTTGAAAGACGCTCAAAATAGTTTCTCGCTGGGGAGTTAGGCGGCAACCTCTCTGGTTTAGTTCGACTTTGAGTGAGTTAGCACTGTATAAATTCATATCGCCAAAAATAAAAAACTTGAACGAGGCTTCTAGTGGATTATCTATTATTTATTCGCGCTCTTTTTAAGATTCTCCTAAAGTGTGTTTCCCCTCATAATCCATCTAATTCTCGACTTACCCTTTACTTAAGGGTAATCTGCTAGCCATCTATCCCCCTTCGTAAAAGTCGTACTGAAAAAGTAGTTTTCGGTATTTATGCATAATTTTTATGAAGTTTCTAGCAATGTTGCTGATAAGCATTGGTAAAACAAGTCTTAGGGTCAAAGTCAGTGCAACCGGCATCTTCAGTACAAGCAACGCACGGGCGCACTGTAAATGTGAGGCGGTAGTCGTTACTAAAAAAATCCCCATAACAAGCAATTGGATACAAGCGCTTGATTTGATGCGCTCCTTCTGGCAATGTTACGGACAGACTCCACAAAAATAATCAAAGTGGCAATACATAAATTTTAGAAAAAGACAGTCATGCAGTTATTGTCTCAAGGTTGACCGAAATCTGAACGGCGTTTGTAGGTAAAAATAGGAATTCCACCATCGATGCTTTGGGTACCAACAAGAAGGTAGCGACACCCAGCAAAACTAGGCGGATGCCCAAGAGGGTGGTCATTTTGTCTGCGTCTTCCGATGTGTAGCCACAGAAAGAAGTTCTTGCTTCGAGGGTTGCTTGCCATTTGAGGGAGTGAAAGATGTCGCCGAAGCCGAGAAAGGCTGAGCTGATGAGGTGAATCGCCCTAACCGCGAAGTACGGATCAGTATCGACAATTTTGGCTCCCGCACCCCCGCCCAAGCAGAGTCTGGCTAGGTTTGGCAACAGGATTAAGCCTTGTTCGTACATGGGCAATTCTGGGTTAAAGCGGGAAAGCTCAAATAAGGTATAGGCTCCCGCCCAAAAGACGATGAGGCCGGCGTGGGCGAGGTGGGTACCGAGCAAACGGCCGGAAAGGTTGATTAAGCGGGCGTTGCCGGCCCACCAGGGAAATGATTTTCCTTCGGCTGGGAAGGATTTTTCTGCCATGCTGGTCACGGCCGTTTACCTCTTGAGAAAGATGTCAGGGGAGTTTTAAGCCATTGCAGGTTATTGATATAGATAATCAACAATTTTGGTAGTTTCGTCAAGGGGTATTTGAGAAAAATTTTCACTGATTTGAGTTCAGGTATGTAAATCACTAGGAAAAAACATCGCTATATCAAGATTCTGACTGTTTTTGGCGCTTTAGCGGAATTTGGCTTCTCGTTAGCAAAAATAGTGGCTAAAGGAATACCTCTAAATTTATTGATAAATAATATTATTAAGTAGTATGATGGCTAGAGTATTGTTTAAGTAGCTATCCAATCCTCTCGGAAAAGACAAGGTGGAAAAAGAAATCCGGTACTTTCCGATGGACAAGCTTCTCTAAAAGCAATACTCCGGACAGTTTTTAAGCAGCGAGAGTACCGTAATACAAGACTGAAGGAAGATTAGGATTATTTAAAATCAAATCCGGGTCTAAATCTAACTTGTCAATAAAGGTACAAAGTAGTTGTTTATTGAATTCCAGACGTTTATAAGAACAGATTGAAAACACAAACGACTTGGCAGATTAATAACAAGTAGAGAGTTGATTTGTGGCTAAATTTAAGGCAATAAAACTGGCATAAAAATGAAAATAAAGCCGGGGTAAATGACGAGCTTGACAATCAGACAATCCCGTAATATTATGTCAGGTCGATTGACCAGTATTAAACTTTTGCCTCCGGCCACCAATAGAAATGAGTCAAACCACTAATTAGCTGTTTGAGATTTAACAGTTTTCGACATCGTTCAAATAAAACAGCTTCTAATTCATCTAAGCTTTTAAAACAGCGGTTGGCTATCGGTTCATTTGTCAATGGCCACAGTCTTTCACGGCTGTTGCAGTTGGGGTGAGTGGGAAGGCAGACAATATAAATGTATGCCGTGGGGGATTTTCACGCTTTCACGCTCAGTGCCATCCCGCTCCATCCACTACTAAAACCATTCTTTTTTTCGAGCCTACTTTCCAATGTCGGGCTCTCATCTGCTAAAACTCGCTCGAAAAGCTGGCTATTGACAAACGGTAGTATCCACTCTTTTGGTTTCTCCGCTACTCGGATGTACGAAACCATATAACCATAACCATTGAAACCGCCAGTTAACCACAGCCGTAGCATTACTAAACTCATCCACCCATTCTCGCCTCAACACAGGTTTCAATCAAGCAACGATGTTTGTCCATTGACCACACTTCTACGTCGCTTTCTGGGTTCTGCTTCTTGATTTTCTTGACGAACCGACCCAGATTTTTTTTCCATTCCTGCAAGTTCTGCAGAGATCTGATTCCTCATGTTCCGGGCGAGGAACTCTCAATCGAAACTTCATGGACTTGAGATATTCCCACCCTATGCAGACGACAGACTTTTTCACCCTTGAGTTCACTCATCCAATCGGCAAATGCACGACCATTCCACAGCCCTCCATCTGGGGGTGGCTGCTGTAGGACTTGCCACAATTGAGCTTGTTCCACATCATTCAGCAGAGGGTCACAATCGGTATTTTTGCAACGTTGATCTCCGAGGGATTCTAGTCCTAAATAGTTGTATCCCCGGACTAATACCATTTTTTTAAAGATGTGATAGACTTCTGTCAAAAGTAAAGGCGAGAATTACAATGTCTGGTCGTCCTCATATAAAAATTACAGAATCTGTAGAAGATTTACGAGAAATCCTCAAGCAACAAAAAAGAATACTAGCTTATAATAAAGTTCAAATGCTTTATTTATTTCAGTCAAAACAAGTAGAAACTGTTCGGGAAGTATCCACAGTTTTAGGTAAAAGTGAGCCAACGATTCATCGCTGGCTCTCCCAATATAGAAAGGGCGGTCTGGAAAATTTGTTAAAAAATAGGCAGGTTTTCGGTCGCCCAAAAAAGTTCTCAGTTGAAGTAGCAGCTTCATTGCAACAAGAGTTGCAAGACCCCGAAGGGTTTCAGAGTTATAAAGAAGTTCATCTCTGGCTCTGGTTGATTAAAGGAATAGCCAGTAGTTACTCGGCTGTATATTCTTTAGTAAGAGGTGAATTAAAAAGTAAATTAAAAATTCCAAGACCTCGCAGTATTTCTCAAAAATCTACGGCAATTAATGAATTTAAGAATAACTTGCATCAACAGATAAAAGCTTTACTAAAAAAAGCTTTACCTCAAGTAAACAAATATAAAAAAGTCACTTATTGGTGTAGTGATGAAACTCGCCTAGGGCTGCATACCATTCGTCGGCGCAAGCTGACGATTTTAGGCGTAAAGCCCCGAGGAAAGCATCAATGGAAATTTGAGTGTTTTTGGCTGTATGGGGCAGTATCGATCCCTACTGGAAAAAGTTTTTTTTGGGAGTTTTCGCATTTAGACAAAGTTTGTTTTGAAGCATATTTACAACTTTTGTCAATCCAATATCCTCATGAATTACACATCATTCAAGTTGATAATGCACCCGCTCATAATTTAAGCTCATCTGAATTACCAGACAATATCATTTTACTATTTCAGCCTCCGGCTTGTCCTGAAGTAAATCCCACAGAAAGAGTGTGGGAATATCTCAAAGATTTTTTAGCGAAAGTCGGTGTTTAATAATCTTGATGAACTCCGCACAAAAGTCCAGGAAATTTTGGCATCTTTCACCGAAAGCGTCATTGGTTTTCTCACCGGATGGTCTTGGATTTTACATTCTTTATCTCTATCACATCTTTAAAAAAATGGTATAATTCCTAAATCCAACCGCGACTATAACCTGTCACGGCCATCACTTCTGCGCTCGTGAAGCCGCAAGCTAAGAGCCAAATAATTTGGTAATGATGGGCCTGGGTGGTTGTTTTAGCTTCACGGAAACGAGCAATCAAGTTCTTCTACACTCAGATGGGGCGCGATCGCAATTCGTTTCGGCATTCTTTATCTGACGGGGGTAGTGTTCCTCACTATTATATCACGGTCAATCGACTGGACATGATATAAATTGCTTGGGATCGCTAAAAATCAATTCAATCTGAAAACGAACCTGATAATATTCAACAATTTGCTCAGGTGGTAAGTGAATATCAGTGCTAAATAATAAAGCATTTTTGATTGTTCCTTGGGCTTAACCTCAGAGATGCAAGCCAAAAAGATTTGGAAATTTCAACAACTACTCGCCTACAACCACTGTATAGAACCCATTTGAGATATTTTGACGATCGCCCCTAGAGATGCGATCGGCTCGTGTCACGGGCGATCGGCTAATGTAAAATTACAATCAAAATACTCAGAGCGGATAATGCCATACTC
>NZ_JAUBQU010000275.1:0-1697 GCF_036701435.1 Microcoleus sp. Pol12A5 | reverse complement strand
TATTTTATTCACAAACGCTGGATGACTAGGGCTGTGGAGTTGGCACAAGCAGCCGGTGATGCCGGTGAAGTACCCGTGGGTGCTGCAATTGTTGACGGTACTGGCAAATTGATTGCCGAAGCGCAAAATCGGCGAGAACGAGACTGCGATCCGACTGCTCACGCTGAAATCTTGGCTTTGCGCGCGGCCGGCCAAGTTTTGCAAGACTGGCATCTTAACCAATGCACGCTCTACGTAACGCTGGAGCCTTGCCCGATGTGCGCTGGTGCGATCGTCCAAGCTCGAATTCGTCTGCTGGTATACGGAGCAGATGACCCGAAAACTGGCACGATTCGGACTGCTGCTAATATTCCCGATAGCGCGCATTCGTGTCACCGCTTGGAGGTGCTCGGCGGTATTATGGAGTCTGTTTGCCGCGATCAGTTGATTTCCTGGTTTGAAACACGCCGGAAAAATTAACAGGTAAAATTTTTTACTCTCTTCTGGGCGATGTTTAATCGAACTTGACCCTTTAGCTGGAATAATAGATCCGTAATTGCCCGATCGAGCTTTCCAGGCGGCCGACTACTCTGTATTACTGCTGTCCGGTTGGCTGAGGTTTTACCTGTTAGAGATTATCTCTTGCGGGCGCGATCGCTCGATCGGTACAAGGCCAATAGCAAAAGTGTCCCGACCCAAAAACTAAAGATTTGTCCAATCACTTACTTTAGACTTGAGATCTCGAGAAAGCAGCTTAATTGCTATGCCCCATACCGCCACGATCGCCGTTGAGTCCAGTAAATCATCTCTAGTGAAGCCAATGCCTGCCAAGGTAGCATCTAATACCTCTCGCGTTTCTCCTTGGTTAACCTCCTTGCTCTATCCGCTAGGTCACTATGTTGTCCTACCGTTTCATTTTGGCAAGATTGAGATAACCGGACAGGAGCACCTGCCGAAAGACGGGCCTGTCATCTTAGCCCCTACGCACCGCTCCCGGTGGGATGCCCTGATGATGCCCTATTCAACTGGACAGAAGGTGACTGGACGCGATTTGCGGTTTATGGTAACTGCTGATGAGGTCAAAGGAGTGCAAGGTTGGTTCATCAGACATTTGGGGGGGTTTGCTGTGGATCTCAAGCATCCGGCAATTGGCAGTCTCCGTTATGGGGTGGAACTACTCCTCGACAAGGAAATGTTGGTGATTTTTCCCGAAGGCGGTATTTTTCAGGATGGCGAAGTTCACCCGATTAAGCCGGGATTGGCGCGTTTGGCAATGCAAGCAGAGTTGAGCAAACCGGGTTTGGGGGTGAAAATTGTACCGATGAGTATCCGCTATCGCCCCCGCATTCCTCAATGGGGTTCTCATGTAAAAATTGCGATCGGTTCTCCGATTTCCGTGGCGGATTATGCCAATGGTGGCGGTGGTAAAAAAGAAGCACGATTGTTGACAGCCGAGCTCGAAATGGCTCTTAAAAAGCTTGATGAAAGTTGAGAAGAAGGAAGAAGGAAGAAGGAAGAAGGAAGAAGGAAGAGGGAAGAAGGAAGAAGGAATTATGATATAATGTTTTAGGGTGCTCTGGAGAGATGCAGCACTTATTTGGCTGCTTTGTTATGTCTGTATTAAGTGTGAGCATTAATGGGTTGTGCTTTGAACTTTAAGCCTGGTCAAATTGTCAGTTTAGAATGTGGAGATGCGTGCCTGCATTCCGAGGTAATCC
>NZ_JAUBQU010000139.1:0-14852 GCF_036701435.1 Microcoleus sp. Pol12A5 | reverse complement strand
TGGCTAAGTTTTAGCTATCGATTAACAAAAAGCGCTCCTAGTAATAGGGGCGCTTTTTGTTTGGGCAAAATATTTTTCAGACAGTCATGGACGCATGGACCCGCCGGCGAAGACACCGCAACTACAAAAATAAACAGTTCGCGATCGCACTCCTATCAAAGAAACCGGCTTTTTTACCAAATCTACGGGCTGCAACCCATCTTTTCATAAAAAAGCCGGTTTCTGACCACCTGTGCGTCCTGGGCTAATATTGATAGGTGCGATCGCTCTTTAATCCAACATAAATAATCCCGATGATATTTGAAACAGAGAGATTAGTTTTGAAACCGATTGTGGAGAGCGACCTCAACACGCTCCACAGAATGTTTACTAATTTTTATGTTAGGAGATATCTGTGCGACGGCGAAATATTGTCGCTGCAAAAGGTTGAAGAAATGCTTGCCGAAAACAAAAAGCTGTTTGCAGAAAAGAAATTCGGTTTGTGGTTTATCGAAACTAAGAGCGATCGAGAAACTATTGGATTTGTTGGTTTGTGGTATTTTTTTGAAGAAGCACAGCCACAGTTAGTTTACGCACTGCTGCCGAAAGCACTTAAAAAAGGTTACGCTACTGAAGCATCAACCAAAATATTGGATTATTGTTTTGATGAACTTGGCTTTAACTATGTTGTCGCAAGTTGCGATCGCCCAAACATTGAGTCGCAAAAAGTCGCAGAAAGACTCGGAATGAAACAAGTAGAAGAAAGAATTATGGATGGAAATCCGATATTATTCTTTAGAATCGATAAGTAGTAATTAGCAGTAAGGGCGCAATGCACAAATGGCTTTCGGTGGTGGGGATTGGCGAAGACGGACTTTCGGGATTGAATGCGATCGCCTCTACCCTCCTCTCTCGATCTCAAGTCGTTGTTGGTGGCGCCCGTCACCTAGCAATGCTACCAACCGACGACACCCGCGAAAAATTGCTTTGGGCTTCGCCGATACAAGCAACAGTAGATCAAATCATCCGCCGCCGGGGACAGTCTGTCTGCGTGCTAGCCAGCGGTGATCCGATGTGTCACGGAATTGGGGTAACACTGTCGCGCCAAATTCCTATTTCGGAAATGACTGTGATTCCGGCTGCATCGGCTTTTAGTCTTGCTTGCGCCCGTTTGGGTTGGCCGATCGCCCAAGTTGAGACTTTCAGTTTGACAAATCGCCCGATCGCATCGATCGCCCTTGCTTTGTCGCCGGGGGCGCGCTTGCTGGTGTTGAGCGCTGACAGATACACGCCGGGAAAGGTGGCACAATTGTTGACGCAGCGGGGGTTTGGCAGCAGTTTGATGACCGTGTTCGAGCGGATGGGAGGGAACTCGGAACGGCGGATCGATGGGGTAGCAGCAGCCTGGAATGCAGCGGATTTGGCGGATTTGAACACGATCGCGATCGCAGTTGCAGCCGATCGCGAAACTGCGATTTTCCCTCGTACCTCCGGTTTGCCGGATGGTGCTTATCGCCACGACGGACAACTTACCAAGCGGGAGGTTAGAGCCGTTACTCTGTCAACTTTAGCACCGATTCCGGGTGAGTTGCTGTGGGATGTGGGCGCGGGTTGTGGCTCGATCGCAATCGAATGGATGCGGAGTCATCCTCGGTGCAGGGCGATCGCGATCGAACGCCATCCGACTCGATTGCAATACATCGCTGAGAATGCCTCGACTTTCGGCGTTCCCGAACTCGAAATCGTTGCGGGAGAAGCGCCGGAAGCCCTGACAAATTTGCCTCAACCGAATGCTATTTTCATCGGCGGCGGTGTCACCGCAGAAGCTGTGCTGGAAACTTGCTGGAATGCTTTAGGTGAAGGCGGGCGATTAGTTGTTAATGCGGTGACAGTTGAGAGCGAGTTTAAAGTTTTGCAATGGCACGATCGTTATGGTGGGGAACTCATTAGAATTGGCATTCAGCGAGTAGGGGCGATCGGTTCTTTTCAGGGTTGGAAACCGCTGGCACCGATTACACAGTGGGCGGTGGTTAAGAGATGAAAGGCGATCGATCTCTTTGCTGGAAGCTATGATAAAAAATATCCTATAAAATTATAGTGAGAATGCCAGACGAATCATCCGTAGATCCTTATCTATATCGACTATGTGAAGACTATTCCAACACTAAAGTTATCGAATTACAGCAATATCTGGCTGAGTCGGATAAAAAAACCTATGGGAGTGTGGCGCAAAGTGTCTTAGACCATGCACAACGAAAAGGATTCGAGCCACTCAAATATCTGCGTAAAGCACACAACTTCAACACCAGAGGTGCTGTGAGAGTTCCTGGCACGGGATATCGGCAGGATGGAGCCGCTGTTTATAGAAAGGGCAATGAGTTTTTAATTGTGCGATCTTACCAGTCAATACTTCGGACAGTTTTGGAATAGGGACGCTCAGCGAGCAGAGCTAAAAAAGTCACTGGTCTCTTAACGCAATACTCCGGACAGTTTTTGAGACAGAGGCTGAAACCCTCATTCTACCGTTAGCGTTTGACCTCGCTGAGAAGGCTGAAACCCTCATTCTACCGTTAGTCATTGAAAACTGTCCGGACTATTATGTAGCAAATATTTAGGAAATTGTTATCAGATGATATTATTCCACAGCTTGGCACATCTTCGATCCGCCCAAGAAACTTTACTTCAGTCGACAGTGCGAGCTACAGAACGCCTGTGAGGGTTGCTGCTACTGTTAGAAGTGTTACTAGTATTATCTATGGCAAGTCTAACTGTCAACATTACATAACTCAGCCAAGCATTTCCGATTCCCAGGATCTGAGCTTCTGTGATGTTGCTCATAATAATAGACACCAGAAAACAAATAGGGATTCCCGCGTCTTCCAGCTTGCTACGACTCAAATACCGGACTGCGTAAGCCAAATTAAGAAGCAGGGAAATCATCATTAAGATTAATCCCGGCCAACCGAAGGCTAACAATATTCCGATCGCGCCATTGTGAGGATTTTTCGGTTGAAATCCATTAGTAGTATAAATAAAATAAGCAGGAGTAGCGGGGCCTAACTTATCTTGTTGAAAAAATCCCTCGTATCCGTAGCCAAACCAGGGGCGCTGATTGGCCGCAGCTATTAACTGCGGCCAGAATTCGGTCCGCCCAGTTAGAGTCAAGTCCTTGCCTAACCCACCTACAACAATATCCTCTAGGTTGTCTACTACAAAAACCGTCATAATTATGCTAACCACCAGGAAACATATAATCGCAGTAAATGCCCACTGAAAAGTTAATTTTTTTAGAAAGTTTAGTGAGGAGACTGCAATTATTAATATGATAGTAATCACTAGAGCGGCTCCCGACTTATTAGCTCTCACCAGGTAAAAAGAAAAGAACATAATTCCCAAAGAAATCCAGCGTTCTTTCTGAGTTTTAGCTCCTTGAAAATAATGCAAATACCAAAATGCCGTACATAAAGCTAGGATTCCACCGAGAGAATTTTTAGCTTGCGTTAGGCCTACAAAGTCGCCTGATCCCGGTGGTTTCATTATAAAACTTGCCAAACCCAGTGCCGTGTATCCCCACCGCCAAAAACGAGATAGATCATCCCATTTATATTGGGCTGCTAAGTAAAATCCGAAAGCAGTAAATCCGGAAAAAGCTAGGCCAGATCTTAGAGTTTCTTCAGGGACTATGGACCATAATGTAGACAGTAATGGCAGTAATGTATAAAACAAAAAGAAAGGATTTACGATCAATACTTTGGCAAAAAAATCTATAAATTTGCTACCAAAAGCCTGAATCCTAGAAAACAAAATTAATACTACCCACGGGTAAAAAATATAAGGTAGCATTGTTAAAATCCCGCCTTCTGTGGATTTCAAATTACTAAAATGCAAGTAATTAAAAGGAGGTTGTGTGAGAGAGGGAGAGATGAAAATATAAAAATAAGCAAAAGTTTTTTCTAAAGCCAAACCTGTTTTTTTTCTGCTGGCCAATTGAAATAAAAGCAAAGTCGCGATGGCGATTATAGCCATTAGCATCCATATAAATAAAGAATTACCTAAAATCAGCTCTTTCAGCATAGCCGCTTTAGACACTGGTTGAGTCATAATTGCTTTCCTTTATCAAAAACAAGCTTAAGTAATCTAGATAGAAAATATAGCCGTCAACCCGCAACCAAGCTAACACAGAAATTAGCCATAAAGCAAAAATACAGCAATAATTTTTCGGCGATCGCTTAAAATAATGAGCTTTTTGCCCAGCACTAAAAAGGCTACACTTATATAAATCATAGTCAATAAAATTAGGTGGCTTATGGTTAACGCCAGTTCTCCAAGAAAGATAGCCCCGTCGGTTGTGGGTCTTGTCTTGTTTGCTTCGACTGTCATCACTGATGCCAGAAGCACCCCGGCACAACTTCCCATCCCGCTAGGTGCAGAGCAAGTCCAGAATGTTGCGCCCGTTAGGCGATCGCCCGAAAGCTATAAACTCGGTGGCGGCGATCGCATCCAAGTAGAAATACTCGAAGTACCCGAACTCAGCCGCGGCTACGAAGTCCTTTCCGACGGTTCAGTCAACCTGCCTCTGATCGGTTTGGTCTCCGTTCGCGGCCGCACCTTAGTAGAAGCCACCAACATCATCCGCAACGCCTACCGCCGCGTCCTCAAAGACCCCATAGTCACAGTCAGCCTCGTCGCTGCCCGCCCCCTCAATGTCGGCGTCATTGGAGAAGTCACCAGGCCCGGAAACTTCACGATTACCCTAACTCCTGGTCCAGGAGCTGCGCCGAGTGTCCAGTACCCCACCGTCACCCAAGCGATCAGACTCGCAGAAGGCGTCACGGGTGTCGCCGACATTCGCAACATCCGCGTCCGCCGTCCCCAACGAGACGGCCCCGATCAAGTGCTCAACGTCAACCTGTGGAAATTCTTGCAAGAAGGAGACATCTCTCAAGACATCATTTTGCAAGACAGAGACACAATCGTGATCCCCACAGTCGCCAACTTCAACCAAGCAGAAGCTCGTCAATTTGCGACGGCAAACTTTTCGCCACCCCCAGAAAAACCTCGATCGATCTCCATCGTTGGCCAAGTCACCCGCCCAGGGGCTTACGTCGTCATCGGGGGCAACACCACAAACGACCTCAGCCGCGAAGGTTTTCCCACCGTCATCCGGGCGATTCAGCTAGCCGGCGGCATCACCTCCGATGCCGACATCCGGCAAATCCAAGTGCGACGCGTCACCAGAAGAGGCGAACAAATTATCCCAGTCAACCTGTGGCAATTCCTAGAGTCCGGCGACGGCGCCCAAGATACCATCCTCCAGGAAGGAGACACGATCATCGTGCCCAAAGCTACGATCGTCAACCCCGCAGAAGCTGGTGTGCTCGCTAGCACTAACTTTGCTCCCACTGGCATTAACGTTTTTGTAGTAGGAGAACTTAGAACATCCCTCGATCCCTTGAGACTCCCAGCTAATGCCACGCTGAATCAAGCTTTAATTTCCAGAGGATTTTTTGGGTACGAGAATACCAGAGCTAGAAGAGATAAAGTTGAGCTAGTCCGCCTGAATAACGACGGTACAGCTACTAAACGGACGATCGAAGTCGATTTAAGTCAAGGAATTAACGAAGAAACCAATCCTCAACTTCGCAACAACGACATGATTATCGTATCTCGGAGGGGTCTCGTCAATTTTGTCGATCGCATGAACGCTGTAATCGGACCTGTCGGGCCAGCTACGGGAGTGTTAAATTTTATAAACGTTCTCCGATTTTTATTCAGGTAAGAAGGCGGCGGGTGAGGTGGATAATTCCTGGCAAAGGCTAGAATAAACTAAACAATAAGATTACCCAACCGCGACCTGGCCGCTTCAAAAATATCAACCTCAAAAATATCAACCTCAAAAATACCCTGGCTGAATATGGATAGCAGACAAGATTACCAACCCTTAACACCCAAATCGAATGGCAAACTGCCGGATTTATCTGCTCAGAACTACAGAGATAACTTCGTAGAAGAGAGAGAAGAAGAAAAGCTAGACTTGTCTTGGCTGTTAGGCGTCGTGCGCCGTCGCTTCCTAGTCATGGCAGCAGCCACCATAGCTTTGAGCGCCCTGGCAGGAACAGCGATCGTCGCCACTTCTAAAAGCATAACTGTAGAGTATGAAGGCTCCTTTTCCCTGTTAGTAGAACCAGCCACGGCTGAAGGTTTGCAATCCAAACTATTAAACAACACCCAAGCTGCCGACTTCGCAAAAATTAATATAGAAGGAATTAGCCTACTAGACTACGAAACCCAAATTAGGATTTTGCGAAGTCCCAAAATGATGCAGCCAGTGATTGATGAATTGCGGGCTTGGTATCCCAAAATGAACTATAGCGAACTGATCTCAAAAATGTCGATCAACCGTATCAGCTACACGAAAGATGGTAAACAGCAAGGCACAAAAATTTTACAAGTTCGTTACAAAGATTCAAACCAAAAAAAAATTTACACCGTATTGGATAAAATTTCTAAAGCGTATCTAGATTACAGCTTGCAGCAACGGCTGATGGGCATTAATCAAGGTATTAAATTTATAGATACGGAGATGCCCAAGCTCCGAGAAAGAGTGGAAGTTCTGCAACTGCAAGTGCAAAGACTGCGGCAGCAGAGCAACTTGTTTGAACCTCAGATAGAGGGAAAATCTCTGTCTGAACAAGTTCAAAGCATTCGGGGTAAGCAAGTAGAAATTAGAGTTCAGCTAAAAGGGATGCGAAACCTCTACCAAAGCTATCAAAAACTACTCAACGAAAATAATCCCCAGGGGCTGCTGATGACCCAAGGACAAGCTTACGGCGGACTCTTAGGTCAAATTCAGAGAATAGACTCGGAATTGTCATTAAAATTAGCTCAGTACAGAGAAGACAGTTTGCCAGTTTTAGCGCTGCGAAAAAGTCGGGAAGAACTGATTTTAACCGCCACTCAACAAGCAAAAGAAGTGGTGATGGGAAATTTAGAGACCCAAATCAAAGAAGTTGAAGCGCGCGATCGCGAAATGACAGCTTTGCAAAATGCTCTCAACCAAAAAATTAGAAACTTTTCAGTCACAACCCGAGAATACGACAATTTACAGCGGGAACTGCAAGTAGTTACTAAGAGTTTGTCGGACTTCTTGGCAAAACGAGAATCCTTGCGGATTGATGCGGCTCAGCAGCAAATACCTTGGGTGCTGATAAATCCTCCGGAAATTCCGCTAGACAAATTCGGCAACCCTCTAACAGCTACCGTCAAACAAACCAAAAAACAGTTAGCGCTGGCAGTAATTTTAAGCAGTCTGCTGGGCATAGCAGTCGGCTTACTCGTAGAAGTACTAAATACTGTGTTCCACACTCCAGAATCACTGAGAATCGCCACAAGATTGCCCATACTCGGTGTGATTCCGTTTACCAAAAAAGTCAAGCGCCGACCGCCAGCTAGACAGAGGAAACTAACGTCGGCTCGATCGAACTCGAAAGTGGAAATAGTCGAACCGGTCGAAGCTAGACATACCGGTCCGATGAGCGGGGGAGCGAGTATTTTGAGCGACTTGGACTATCAATTTTTAGAAGCCTTTCGATCGCTATACACGAACATTCACTTGCTGAGTGCAGGCACGGCAATTCGATCGCTCTTAGTCGGCTCTGCCTTAGCCGGAGACGGCAAATCTACAGTAGCTTTGCACCTGGCAGCCACAGCAGCAGCAGTGGGACAGCGAGTATTGCTAGTAGATGCAGATTTGCGCTGCCCGCAACTGCACGTTAAGTTAGGACTGCCCAACGTGCGTGGTCTGGGCGAGGCCATCTCCACAGATCTCAGCCTCAACGACGCGATTCAACGAGCCCCGAACCAAGAAAATTTGTTCGTACTCACCGCCGGCCAAATTCCCCCCGATCCGATCAAGCTTCTTTCTTCCAAAAAAATGCATTATCTGATGGAGCAATTTCAAGCATTTTTTGACTTAGTAATTTATGACACCCCGCCACTAGCAGGCTTGGCAGACAGCCACTTGATCGCAGCTCGCACAGACGCTACGATTATGGTCGTCCAAATTGGGCAAACAGACCGATCGCAAGTTCGCAAAGTTTTAGAAGAATTAAAAATTTCTGGAGCTTCCGTCTTGGGAATAGTTGCTAATGGCTGCAAAAACACCGGTCACAGCTACCGCCAGCGCCCGGCAGTTTTAGACACGCTCTACGACCAAAAACTATCGGCTTTAGGTACGAAAAATCCTAATTAGACAAATGTTGATGCAGGCGGCCGAGCGCCGCCGTCCTCAACGGGAAACACACAACCAAGCCATACCCTGATTTTTTGATAATAGTACCATTTGAGAAAGAAAATGATAGACTAACGGACGTAGCCTCGTGTGTCAACCGAGATTGCGCGGATCTTTCAATCTTGCGGTAATTACTCAGAAAATGATTGAGAAATCAGCAAAAGTGGGTAAACTACATTTAGCAGAGCGCAATCTCAATCATGAAAAGACACCTTTGAAGGTGAACGTTAGTGTAAACGTTAATGAGAACGTTTCAACCCAGAAACTTGGTAGGGATTATTCTATGAGTACAGTTATGGTTGTTGATGATAGCGTCACTCTGCGGGAGATGATCGCCGACTTGCTCAAAGGTAGAGGACTCAACGTCACAGTAGCGAGTGATGGCGTAGAAGCTCTAGAGCAAATCAAGGCTAACCGCCCAGATTTAGTCGTTCTGGATATCGTGATGCCCCGGATGAACGGCTACGAAGTCTGTCGCAGGCTCAAAAGCGACCCTAAAACCCAAAATTTGCCGGTGGTAATGTGTTCGAGCAAAAGCGAAGAGTTCGATCGCTATTGGGGAATGAAACAAGGAGCCGACGCTTACATCGCCAAGCCATTTCACCCACAGGAATTGGTCGGCACTATTAAGCAACTGCTGCGGGGTTGAAGTAGAGGAACAGGGACAGGAAAAAATTGTATTGAGCGCTGATTATTTCTGCTCCCGCAGCCTCTCTAAACGACTCGATTGACAATAGTCCAAACATCCCCGTCCGACCGCACGTAGGGAACAGTAATACTCTTAAAACCAGTAATAAAAGGCTTGTAATAAACCTGCCAGTAGCTGGGACTAATTTGGTCGGCGATGGCTTTGAGTCCCTTCACTTCCGCCGCCAGTTCCGCCGCCAGTTCATTAATCCGTTCCGCGTGTCCGTGAGCGAGCGCTCTTCCTTCTTCAACTTGCTGCTCCATCGGAGTAATTCTTTGCAATTTTACCGATTGCTGCTGTTTCTGACTCAGTTGAGCAGACAGAGCCGCGATCGCGTCATCTATACCCTTGACTTCGGCCGACACTTGTGCTGTTTCCCTCGCGTGACGACGATAAGCATCGGCGATCGCTTGGGGCGAATCACCGGCTGGGACAGCATCGGCAATACTAAGCTGCTGGCGTTCCAGGCGCAATTGCTCAATTTGAGAGTAAATTGCCTCTATATCTGTCTGAAGTTTGTCCACCTAATTATTACCGCGTGGTTGTTGGATATTTTAGCATATTAACACAAACCAATTACCTAATCGGCATAGAAATTGCATATTTTAGGCGCGCTAAAAGCAAAGCCCCACAAGCAGAATTTGAACATCTTGAAAAATCCAAATTTTTATATTTTTTTGTTGAGCGATTTCCGCCTATATCCAGTCGGGTTAATCAGGTCGTGTCCGGTAAAATTAGCATTATAGATTGGTAGTGAGGAAAGCCGGTACGAGCGAATTTTACAATGACTAAAGTCGTCACTAAAAGCACGATTCCCAATTCCCATTAACCACTTTCCAATTACGAATTCCCAATTATTAATAGAATTTTTTAAGTTGGTAGCCCTTGCTGCCTCAACTTGACTATAGTCTCTAGCAACACATCGGGTTGCACAGGTTTAGGCAGATGTCGGTCAAAACCGGCAGCGAAAGCACGATCGCGGTCTTCATCTCTAGCATAAGCCGTCAGAGCGATCGCCCAAAATTTCCCTGTCAGAGTGTTCAAAGAACGCAGCCTTCGTAGCAGCGAATATCCGTCTTCCTGCGGCATTCCGATATCGCTGACCAAAACATCCGGACTAAACTGCGAAGCCACCTCAAACGCCTCAGCAGCAGACGATGCAACCTTGACATTAGCCCCGGAATCGGTCAAGACAAACCTCATAAATTCCCGCGAATCAACCTCGTCATCAACCAGCAAAACCTTAACTCCCAGTAAATTACCAGCGCCAGCCAAAACCTGCGCTTCCTCGTCGGCGATCGAATTTACCTGCATGGAAGGGAGACGGACAGTAAAAGTCGATCCCATATCAAGTCCCGGACTTTGAGCCCAAACCGTGCCACCGTGGAGTTCCACCAACTGCCGCACAATTGAGAGCCCCAGCCCCAAACCGCTATAATTTCGAGTAATCGTAGCATCCGCTTGGCGGAAAGAGTCAAACACGTAAGGCAAAAAATTCGGTGCAACCCCAATTCCCGTGTCGGTAACAGCCAGCTCAACCTCCGAATCTACTCGCTGTAGCCGGATTTCAACTCGCCCCCCGCGCGGCGTAAACTTAATCGCATTCGTCAGCAAATTCCAAATTACTTGCTGCAAGCGGCCAGGGTCTCCTGATACCCAAAATCTCGGATTTAACTGAGATTCAGGATTGCCAGAAACCTTCCCAAGTTCGGAAAATTCAGCAGTCTCCCAGCCCACATCTACAATTGCAGACCGCAACTCGATCGACTTAGCATCCGCAGCCAACCGCACCGTATTCAGCGCTCCTTCCACCATCGAAATTAAATTTACCGCACAAGGATTCAAAGTCAACTTGCCGCGAATAATTCGCGAAATATCCAGCAAATCATCAATCAATTGAGTTTGCAATTTAGCATTTCGCTCGATCGTTTCTAAAGCCCGCCCCGTAGCAGCCGGACTCAAACTGCGTTGCAGCAGCAGTTGCGCCCAGCCCAAAATCGCGTTTAAAGGCGATCGCAGCTCATGAGAAAGAGTTGCCAAAAACTCATCTTTCATGCGATTTGCCTGCTGAGATTCCTCGTAAAGTCGGGCATTGTCGATCGCCCCCGACACCGCCTGAGCCAACTGCATTAAAATAGTTTCATCATCTTCGGCAAACTCCCCCTCATACTTGTCCGACAACTGAATCAATCCCAGATTTCTGCCGTCCCGAGTCGTCAGCGGTACAGCCAGCCAGCCCCGCATCGGCGGGTGCTTCCCCGCAGCCTTGCCGAACTTCCGCCATGCCGGGTCAGCCTCTAACTCGCTTTGAGTCATTCGCATCGCCTGTTGCTGCTGCCAAACTTTTTGGTAAATTCCTGTACCGTCTGGTTCCTCGCAGTAATCTTGCCACGCGGCGTATTTTTCTGACATGGAAAACTTGCTAATTCCCTCATCCCAGTTGGCTGCCGGGTTGAGGTTGACTGCTACCTGGTGGACTTCCAGAATTTGGCGGGCGCTATCGGCAGCTAACTGAAGTATTTCTGCCACCGACAGTGTGGAGTTGATAGCCACTGACGCCGAGGTTAACTTTTGCAGGCGGCGCAAATACGACCGCTCCCGGGCCAACGCGCGCGCGCGGTCGTATTCTAAATGTTTGCGATCGGTAATGTCGATCGCCACCCCGGATAACCGAAGGGGTGTACCGGATGCGTCAAAAACCACTCGCCCCTTGTCGTGAAGCCAAATCACTGAGCCGTCGGGTCGCACTTTGCGGTATTCCGACTCGTAAACTCCCGTGCCCCTGAATGCGGCATCCACATCTGCCAAAAACCTTTCCCGGTCTTCTGGATGCACCGCATTCTTTTTTTGCTCAAAAGTACCAAAGGTGCTGTCTGGCCCCAAACCCATCTGCGTTTCGGCATTAGACGAACGGCGGACTTCCCCCGATGCCACATCCCAGGTAAAAGCGATCGTGTTAGCTGCTTCTAGAGCAAAGCGCAAATTTTCCTCGCTTTCTTGCACCCTCGCTTCGGATAATTTGCGATCCGTAATATCCCAAACCACGCCGATCGATCGCACCGATTTACCCGTATCATCATCAAAGAACTTGCCCCTACCCGATATCCAGTGCAAGCTGCCGTCGGGCCAAAAAACTCTAAATTCGTACTTGTATTCTATTTTGTTTTCTAAAGCAAAGGCAACAGCGTCGGCGATCGAGGCTTGGTCATCCGGATGAATGCAGGCAAAATACGCTTCATAAGTTCCCGGAAAACTGCCTTTTTCCAACCCGAATAACAGTTCGTGTCCCTCCGACCAAACGACCTCGCCAGTTAATACATTCCAATCCCAAGTTCCCATTTTCGAGGCTTCGATCGCCAATCTCAGCCTTTCCTCCGAAATTGCCAACTGCGCCGACGTTTTCGCGTAGTTTTCGCGCAACTGCTGTTTTTTCAAGCTTTCGCCCACAGCCCCCGCCAGCCGCTTTAAGTACCGCCCTTTGAACACGTAATCGCTTAAGCCGGCTTTCATAGCTTCGACTGCCACTTGTTCGCTGCCGCTGTCAGTACACATAATTACCGAACAATTTGGGTAGTGGCTGTGAACTTTTTGGAGAATAGTTAATCCGTCGCTCCAGTGCAGTTGGTAGTCGGTAATTACTATATCAAAACCCCCGACTGCCAGGATTTGTTCGAGAGTTTGGATATCAATAACCGATTTAATTTCTAAATCCGAAAAATTTTTCCTCAGTTCTCGCTCGATCATCAGGCGATCGTTCGGGTTGTCGTCGATTAACAGAATAGACAGCATTAGCCTTTTAGTTTTTATAGGGGCGCAAACATTCTTAAATCTAATAATATGTTCTTAAGCAATCTAGACAATTTGAATATGTACTTGGTGGGTTAATTAGACTTGCCAATAATTTTATTATATTTGCTTGTATTTTATTTATTTTACAGCTTGTAATATCCTCAACCAGCTTTTTAGGGGCGTACCCACAAGCACATTAATTAACTAAGTTGTTGTAAAACACATCAGAAAGCCAGCTCAGGCAGGAAAGGTGCAAGAGATTACTTAACTATCATTATACTAATTGTTTATTCTGTCTTCGGGTGTGAACAAGCGGGTTGATTGATTCTTTGAGCTACAGCAGAATATTGCTGTTAAAACCCTCTTGTCTAGAACCTCATCTTTTAAATCCCGTACACTGGTTCCTCAACTCTCGTACTTGCGTAATTTTACCCAGAAGCGGGTACCCATGCCCAAAGTCGATTTCAGCCCGATCGCACCACCCATCCGATCGACTCCTTTGTTCGCTATCGCCAACCCAATTCCCGTCCCTGGATACACTTCTTGACCGTGCAGGCGATCGAACAATCCAAAAATCATACCATGAAATTTTTCGTCAATACCAATGCCGTTGTCTTCTACCCAAAGATAGATATATTCATCCTCAGCTTCTGCATAAACTCGCACCTGGGGAGCTATCCCAGGCTGCACGAACTTAATAGCATTGGAGAGCAAGTTAGCCAAAACTTGCAGCAGCGTAGGAGGATGTGCCAATACCGCAGGTAGCGGTTCGACAACCGTTATGCGAGCTTGTTTTTGGGCAATTTCGGTCTCTAGTTGCGCGATCGATCGAGCCACAATTAAATTAAGAGAGACTGCTTTTAGTGGCAAGTTAGCTTTGCTGAGGCGGCTGTACTCTAGCAAATTTTCGATTAAAGTATTCATCATACTTGCAGCATCCGCAATCCGGTATAAGTAATCTTGTGAGGTAGCATCCAAGTTGCTAACTTGATCGTTGAGCAATATTTCAGCAAAAAACAAAATTCCCCGCAAAGGAGCGCGCAAGTCGTGAGAAACTGAATAGGTAAACGATTCTAGCTGTGCATTAACTTCTTCTAACTCAGCAGTACGCTCTCTCACCCGCTCTTCCAAAGTTTCATTAAATTCGCGCAAAGCAAGTTCAGCTTGCTTGAGTTCGGTAATATCTTCCACCAATCCGTCGATCGTACTTTCACCTTCTATGCTGTAAACATATTGAGTAAACCGAATCCATTTTACTCGACCGTCTGCCAAAGGAAATGTAATTTCTAGATTTTGGCACCGAGACTCCCCTGAATCTACCGGTTGCAAAAATAATTGCTGCAGATAAATCCCTTGGACATCTGCTAAATTGCTGGCATCAAACAAGCGCAAAAAAGCTTGATTGCTTTCCAAAAGCTGCCCCTGAGAACTCGCTCGAAAAACTCCGACATTTAAGCGTTCTAACAGAGAATTAAGTTGATTTTCTAGTCTGGCGACTCGTTCCCAGGCGGCAACTCGATCGAGCACTGTGCGAACAGCAACGCAAAGGCGGACGTAGTGCTTAGGCGACTTGATAATGTAATCGTCCAATCCGGATTTCATCGCCTCTACAGCAATTTCTTCATTGCCAGTATTTGTAAACATTATAATCGGGCATTGTGAATAACGTGCTTTGATAGTTTTAAGCACATCTAAACCGTTCGTCCAGCGCAGTTGGTAATCGGTAATCACCAGATTGAATCGACCTCGATTCACTGCTTCCACGAACAATCTATTGTCGGAAACTTCCGTTACTTCCAATGGCGAAAATTGCCGCTCTAATTCGCGTTTGACGAGCAGCCGATCGGTGGGGTTGTCGTCAATTACTAGAATGTGTACCACTTTAATAATTATAATTTGGCTGTTAGTTAGGGTGCCGAGAAATCACTCAGAATAAAAATGTTGGAGGTCACCTCTTTCAAATGATAGAGGACGCGATGCCTCACTCGAAACTTAATTTCCTCGTTATCAAAAATACCCTGGTAACGCTGGGGGGGTGACAAGGATGGCTAGGAGCTAGATTGAATCTGACTTATAGCCCTCATCCCCTGTTGGTAAAAATAGCGC
>NZ_JAUBQU010000274.1:0-1718 GCF_036701435.1 Microcoleus sp. Pol12A5 | reverse complement strand
TTTGAAACGGTGCAAGCTGAAGGGGGAGTAATTGTCGCGCCCGTCGAGTGGATGCAACAACTCAGAGACTTGTGCTCGCGCCACGACATTTTATTAATTTGCGACGACATTCAAGTGGGTTGCGGGCGGACAGGACCATTCTTCTCCTTTGAAAGAGCTAATATCGTTCCCGATATGGTAATCCTCTCCAAATCGATCGGCGGTTACGGATTTCCGATGTCGCTTTTGTTGATTAAACCTGAGTTCGATATTTGGGAACCGGGCGAACATACGGGTACATTTCGGGGAAATCAACTCGCTTTCGTAGGAGCTGCCGCTGCTCTAGAGTATCGAGAAAATATCCGCCTTGAACCCGAAGTACAAGTGAAAGAGTTTTTGTTAAAAAAATTCCTCGCCGAAGAAATCGCCCCCATCAGCGAAAAAATAGAGATCCGAGGAATTGGTTTAATTTGGGGCATTGATTTGGTAAATTTTGGCGGTGCCAGTTTTGCTAAAAAGGTCACTTCGCGGTGTTTCGAGTTGGGATTAATCGTCGAAAGAGTTGGGAGAAATGATACCGTGCTCAAAATCTTGCCCCCGCTAACTATAGAATGGCCGATTTTGAAAAAAGGCTGCCTGATTCTGCAACAAGCCTTGTCCGATTGCTTGAATTCCTAATTGCCATAACTTTTTCCAATTTTTTTAATAATGTGAGGAGACGATCGATGATAGCCGTAGTTAATCAAATCAGGCCGCTGACCCCCATTTCAGATAACTTGTTGTCTCAAAAAATTTATTGGTTAAACAAGCTATCCGGGGAACTGCCGGAGACAACTTTGATAGCCGATTATGCAAGACCTGTGCTAGATAGCGGCAAAGAGCGAGAGGTCGAATTTGAACTGTCGAGCGAACTGTCTGAAGCGATTTTTAAGTTGGCGAAAAAATCCGATTTATCAATTTATCTAATTCTCCTCGCTACCGCTAAAATACTGCTCCACAAATATACGAGCAATAGGGATGTTATTGTCGGCTCGCCGGTTTATAACCCAGAAAAAAGCGATCGCTTAATTAATCGAGTGGTTCCGCTGCGCTCCACTGTAACTCCTCAGTTGACTTTTAAAGAGTTTCTGCTGCAAGTCAAAGATACTGCGATCGCGGCCTACAGCCACCAAAATTATCCGTTTGCTGAATTAGTGCGGTTGTTAAAACTTTCCGAAACTCAGAGCCGCTGTCCAATTTTTGACGTAGCCGTCTTATGGGAAAACATTCACTCTGCAATCGATCTTGCGGAACTCGGCAATGATTTAACAATTGCTTTGAAAGTCGAGGGCAATCGGATTGTCGGCAAAATTGAGTACAGCGACTTGCTTTTCAAAGAGGAAACCATCAGAAGACTGACGGCACACTATGTCAATCTGTTGGAAAACGTCACCAACAACATTCACCTTAAAATTGCGGAGCTTAGTTTTTTAAGCAAATCAGAAATCCGCCAGCTATTAGAAACTTTTAACGACAATGCTAGAGAGTATCCTGTCGAGCGAACGATTCACGATTTATTTGAAAGCCAGGTCGAAAAAACGCCCGATCGAATAGCTGTGGTTTTTGAAGAAACTCAGTTAACTTATCGCGAACTGAACGCAAAAGCGAATCAACTCGCCAGATTTTTGCAGAGTTTAGGAGTCAAAAATCGACAACTGGTGGGAATTCTGCAAAAACGGAGTCCGAATTTTCTCATCGCT
>NZ_JAUBQU010000016.1:0-77410 GCF_036701435.1 Microcoleus sp. Pol12A5 | reverse complement strand
GTAATGAAAGCATCCCAAGCTATCTCCGGTGAAATCGTTCTCGAACAATTGTTAAACCAGGTGATGAAAACTGTGATCGAAAACGCAGGCGCCCAAAAAGGTTTTCTGATTCTGGATAAAGGCGGGAATTGGGCGATTGAAGCCGAAGCAGCAGTAGAGGGCGAGCTCATTACCATTATGCAATCCATTCCCGTAGATTCCGTAGATCCTGCAACTGGAATTCCCCTGCTGTCAACCGCCATAGTTAACTACGTCGCTCGCAGCCACGAAAATGTAGTATTAAATAACGCCACCGATGAAGGACTATTTACTGGCGACTCTTACATTACCGCTACTCAACCCAAATCGATTCTCTGCACTCCCCTACTCAATCAAAGCAAACTCGGTGGTATTCTCTACTTAGAAAATAATTTGGCGATCGGCGCATTTACCTCGGAAAGAGTGGAAACTTTAAAAATCATCGCCGCTCAAGCTGCGATCTCAATTGAAAATGCAAGTCTCTACGAACAATTAGAAGATTACAACCGAACTTTAGAGCAAAAAGTAGAAGATCGCACCGCACAATTAGCCCAAGCTAATGCAGAAATATTGGTTTTGAACGATCGGCTAAAAGTAGAAAACCTTCGCATGAGTGCCGAACTAGACGTAACCCGCCGCCTGCAACAAATGATTTTGCCTCAACAGCAGGAATTAGAGTCAATTGCAGGGTTAGAAATTGCTGCATTCATGGAACCTGCTGATGAAGTTGGTGGCGACTACTACGACGTACTAAATTACGGCGGTAAAGCCACAATTGGCATCGGCGATGTGACTGGACACGGTTTAGAAAGCGGCGTGTTAATGATTATGGCGCAAACAGCAATTCGCACTTTGTTGGTTCACAATGAAACCGACCCAGTTAAATTATTACAGACCGTCAACCAAACGCTTTTTGACAACGTAGAGCGCATGAATTGCGGTAAAAGTATGAGCCTTTCTTTGCTGGAATATCGGGGAGACAACATCCTGCGTTTGAGCGGACAGCACGAAGAGGTGATTGTCGTGCGTTCCAGCGGCGAAGTAGAGCAGATTGATACCATCGAGTTAGGCTTTCCCATCGCCTTGGAACCAGATATTACCGATTTCATTGCTACTACTGAAATACAGTTAAATTCCGGGGATGTTGTCGTACTCTACACAGATGGAATTACCGAAGCTTTTGATATGAATCAAAAGGAATACGGTATTGAGCCATTTATTGAAGTTGTTGCCCTTAACAGGGAAAAGTCAGTAGCAGAAATTAAGAAAGCTATTATTGACGACGTGCGGCGATACATCGGGGAGCAAAAAGTATTTGATGACATTACTTTGGTAGTAATCAAACAGAAGTAAGTATGGGAGAATTTAGTAGTCCGACTGTCCGACTGTTCGACAGGGAATGAATTCCCTGCCTCAAAGTTAAAGTCCTCTAAAGAAGACTAATGAGTTTAAAAATTTTTATTGTAATATCGTTTCCGGTTGGGTGGGAATGATAAAGTCAAAGTCGCGCAATTCCACATTCCCCCACTCCCCATCATAAGGAGTGTAACCGGAATTGATATCAGTCCTCATAGCGAGGACTTTAGCTATTAGACAGGGGTTTCAACCCCTGGCGGACTGCCGGGTAGGCGGGAGGATTGATGGACTAAAAGCTTAAGTTGACACCAATGGGCACTCACGGTGTCTCTACGGTTAAATAATCAAGAACACTTAATGAGAGATGCAATTCTCACCCGATTAATTGTAGGCAAATGGCACTGCCGTGTCCTGATTGGGGGTAATATTAATTCCGATGCAAGCGGATTTGATATAATTACTCATCTTGTAAGTATTTTATTTTTGCTTGACCAGCCCTAGAAATTACCAATGAATAGTATAACCTAAATTGGGTTATCGCCAATAGTTTACAAACCGGAGATCGGCACAAAGTCGTAACCGTAACTGGTGCGATTTCCGGGTTTAACAGTTACTAACTGAACTGCTCGATTACGATCGCCCGAAGGTAAAAATCGAATCGGCCCCGATGCTCCAGTTGCCGAAAAATCTGACGCCGATAAAGCTTGTTGAATGCCTGTACGAGTCGGATTGCGCCCTAAACCGGCAATTAACGCGATCGTCGCATCGTAGGCTAAAGCTGTGCGCCAACTTACTTCAGCATTCCAAAGTTGTTTGGATGTTTGGGGAAAGTTTGACTGCGGATCTGCCAGAATGTGCCAAGGAACAGCTAGCACCATATCTGTTGCTCCTGCGCCACCGATTTGCAGTGTTTTAGCAGTATAAGCACCGTCTCCTGCTAGTAACGGCAGCCGTTTGGCGTTTACTTGCACTACTTGCAAAGCTTGGTCGATCGTGGCTGAATTGGATGCTAACAGAATCACTTCTGCTCCTTGGGCGATCGCACTTTTAACGCTATCGGCTGCATTAAAATTGCCCTTAGCAAAGTCAAATTCGGCTACGATTTGTCCTCCATCTCCGTAAAGAGCTGTAGTGAATTCATCTTTTAAAGATTGGCTGTAACTGCTGGCAGAATTGAAAAATACAGCAGCTTTTTGCTTTTGCAATTTTCCCCGCATATAGCGGGAAAGAGCATTAGCCGCAAACCGATCGCTCGGCACTGTCCGAAATATATTGTTGGCAATTCCTGAGAGCTGCACCGACGTACTTGTCGGAGAAATTGCTACTAATTGTTTTTGCTGGTAAATCTTGCTGGCTGCTAGCGTTGTATCTGAACCAAAATGCCCGATTACTCCTAAAATTTCCGAGTTATTTGCCAAAGCACTGGCAATTTGTGCTGCCATTTCTGGCTTGTTGTCATCGTTAGCAATTACAACTTTTAAGGGAGTACCGCTAATGCCGCCGCTTTGGTTGATTTCATTTTGAGCTTGAGCTACCCCCCGCAGAATTTCTAGAGCAGCATTGATATCGCCGCCAATGGGAACTGCTGCTGCAATTGTGTAGGATTTTTGAGATCCGATGCGGGCGTTGTTGAGGTAAATTAGTGCTTCGGGATCGTTGCGATTGGTTTTCAGCGAAGCTTGTAAGTCGGAAATAGCTGCGTTATAGTTGCCAGATGCGATCGCCTGTACTGCTTCTTGTTTGGTTGTTGTGGCTTGCTCTGGAAGTAACAGTTTTTCGCCAGCACTCAGACGCTGCCCAATTGCCTGCTCTGATTGCGGCGAATTCCCCGTCGCAGAGTTGGGAAAAGTCGGATTTTGGGGTGATAAACCCCCGACATTGATGCTGCCTCGGCTTGTCAGCCACCAAATACCTGCACCGGCTAGCCCGATCGTAATTAGGAGCGATAATACCAGAACAGCGGTTTCATTTTTTTGGGACATGGCTGCAGAATTTTAGATTTTAGGTTTTAGATTCAACGACTTAGGAAGTTCGGCAACGAGCAATGTATGGGATGTAAAGCATTTAATAACAAGTTCTCTTTCATTTAATAATTTATGTAGCAATTATGCTAATTCTCATACTTGAGATAGATGATTGTGGGCTGACATATACCTATATTTTAGCAGTTGTTAATTTATTTGATCTGGATATTATAGAATCTAGCTGTGTAGCAGCTTAGATCCCGCTGAGGTTGACTGTGATACCTGCGGATAGTCCCGTCTCTGAGGGTTTGGCTCCTTTACCGTATTTGGCTGGCGCTGCTGGGGGTGGGAACCCTTTCTGGTGTGATTTCTGGTGCTGTTTTAGGCACCCTGTCTCCTAAGTCTGCGATCGGTGGAATGCGATCGCTATGCAGCCAACTAGGGCCAACAGGGAAGCTGGCATTTCTCTTGTTTTTTTCCATCCTTGAACAGCTTGCTCGCGGCTACGAAGCCTGGAGCAAAGAGTCGCTGGGTGATAACTTGCTTAACTTGTTGACTGCCGTTTTATCTGCAGTCATACTTCACTACTAGGGTAAAACAATCAGCTCAATATAGTTTGCTGCGAATCCTACTTTATAGGTTTTTTTATGTTGCTTAGCTTTTTGTAAACATTTTTGAGTCCCTCATATCACAATCATCACCTAAATTCTTTTTCTTAATTATATCTTTATTTTCCCGGCGAGTCTCGACAGCGGGGGAGTTTTTAATTATCCAGGGGCGGGGAAAGATTAAAGTTTTTTTAAGTTTGACAAAATAAAGGACATCTTTTGTAATATAAAGAAGAAAGTTGAAAAAATTATAAAGACAAACTAATTGGATAAAAGTGTCGCTAAGGTAGTAAAAATGACGGTTGGTCAGAGAAAAAGAGTGTTAAGCTAGGCTAAGCTCAGTCAAAGCAAAACCTCGATATTTAATTAAGTTCGATCGATAACAAAGGCTAAGGTAAATTCCATGGCAAACTCAGTTTTAAATCAGCCAAACGCAGCAGCAGGAGTGCAGTGGCAGCCAAAAGATATTATCCGCGGCCTAGTCTGGAAAATTGCGATCGCAACCTGGCTGTTAATGGCTGTAGGCAGCGCCACACGAGTCATGAATGCGGGGCTCGCTTGCCCCGACTGGCCACTGTGCTACGGTCAATTAATACCCGCAGCGCAAATGAATTTGCAAGTATTTCTGGAATGGTTTCACCGGTTGGACGCTGCGGCAATTGGCTTAAGCGCGATCGCACTTTTAGGACTATCTTTGTTTTACCGCAGCCGCCTGCCAAAATGGCTGCCTTGGGCGAGCGCCGGAGCACTATTTTTAATCGTTTTTCAGGGCGTATTGGGCGGCTTGACAGTAACACAACTGCTGAGATTTGACATCGTTACTGCTCACTTGGGAACAGCTTTACTATTTTTTGGCGCCCTGCTAGTCATCGGTTTCATGCTGACTCCCTACGAAGCTACAGGAAATGTCGGCAAATTAGCTTGGGTAAGTTCGATCGCAGCATTATTAGTTTACCTGCAAAGTTTGCTAGGAGCATTAGTAGGCTCTAGATGGGCGCTGCACCAATGTTTGGATTCCTCAGAATTGTGCTCGGTAATGAACAGCCACATCGCCGGTATCGTACCCGCTACCGCAGCGACTTTAGCCGTAGCAGTCATGGCTTGGCGGCAGCCTGCACTGAGTCCAAACTTGCGAAAACTGGCTAATTGGGCGAGTGTTTGCCTAATTGCTCAATTAGTTCTAGGATTAGCAACTTTCCGGCTGCACCTTCAGGTAGAACCGCTGACAGTCGCCCACCAAGCAGTCGGTGCTGCTTTGCTGGGAACCATGATAGCTTTTAGTGTTTTAGCTTGGCGCGATCGAGTTTTATCAGCTTGAGAGATAAGACTAAAGTAACAGGCGGCGGGTTTATTAATCCTTGTAGCTACACCAAATATTTCTCGTAAAACCCGCCCCTACAACCTAATGACTAATGACGAATTCACAAATAATTACTAACAGCTTACAACCGATGCAAGAAATCCTTACCAACGACCGGCCCCGCCTCCACGAAAACTTTTCGCAAGTTGTGAAAAGTTACTATCAACTAACAAAACCCAGAATTATTTTACTGCTACTAATCACTACCTCGGCAGGAATGTGGATGGCCGCCAAAGGAGAAGTAGATCCGCTATTACTGGTATCAACTATTACTGGAGGTGCTTTAGCTTCTGCGTCGGCGAATACGATTAATTGTGTCTACGACAGTGATATCGATTATATTATGGAGCGCACCCGCTGGCGGCCGATTCCTTCAGGGCGTGTCAAGAAACGGGATGCTTTGATATTTGCGATCGCCCTAGCTACAATATCTTTTACATTGCTGACAGTTGTTGCCAACTTATTAGCCGCATTGCTAGCAATGTCAGGTATCGTTTTCTACGTCTTAATTTATACCCATTGGCTGAAGCGTCACAGCGTGCAAAACATCGTCATCGGCGGTGCAGCAGGGGCAATTCCTCCCCTAGTTGGGTGGGCTGCCGTTACAGGAGATTTGAGTTGGGGTGCGTGGCTGCTGTTTGGGATTATCTTCCTCTGGACACCGCCGCATTTTTGGGCATTAGCAATGATGATTCGCGACGAATACAAGGAAGTAGGCGTGCCCATGTTGCCGGTAATTGAGGGCGACGAAGAGACAGCCCGCCAAATTTGGATTTATACGCTATTGATGATTCCTGCCACTTTGCTGTTAGTTTATCCCCTGCATTTAGCGGGTGCGGTGTATGCGGGGACAGCTATTTTCCTCGGTGCTATTTTTGCCCAAAAAGCTTGGTTGCTGTTGCAGACTCCCGAGGATAAGATTGTTGCGCGATCGCTCTTTAAATACTCTATTCTGTACCTGATGCTATTGTGCGCTGGAATAGTGGTTGACAGTTTACCTGTGACTCATAATTTCACTACTGCTCTTGTAGAAAATGTGCAAACTTTGATTAGTGCAGTTGTGATGTAGTAATGAGTTAAATTGACATTCTTAAAATCAAGCCCGCCTCTAGCGGGTTTTGTTTGTTTATGGTAAAATAGCGATCGCCATTCGGCAGCATCTCATATTTGTAAAAACACTTCTTCTGTCTCCTTCTTTCTGCATCTTTCCTCGCAGCCTCGCGCCTCCTGTCTCCTGCCTCCAATTTTGGGCTGGGCTGCTTTCATTGAGATGCTCCCTCCCCAAAGTCCGGGGATGAGTTGTCAACTACAGGGACAATTGTCTCTCTTTGCGAGCGCTCAAATCTGAGGCTAAAGCTCCGTGCCTCAAGGCCGGAGTAAGCTTACTTTAGGGAATGGGATACAACCATTTGCGAAATAATTGTGTTAAGCGTGGCATGACCAAATAGGTGAGCAATATAACAGTGAGACCTGTGATCGTCAGAGATGTGAGCAAGGCAGGAAGCCCAGATAGTAGCGGTACAAGCAAACGATTGAGAATAGAAATGGTACAAAACACTCCCAACCATGTAACTAACGCCATTTTGTAGCGAGGGGGTGGAGCCTTCATCGATTTATTGGGCAGCGTAAACCAGGTTTCCAATCCGGTCAGGGTTTGAATATCTTCTGGCCTTTCAATCAAGGGCTGCAATCGCTCAATCCACTCTCGCCGAACGTCAGATTCTAGCCAGGTCTTAAGATTGTCGTAGCAATCGAACTTGAGAATGACAACGTACTCAGGATGAGCGTGATGCTGGGGTCGAATAGTGCTGACACCCAGATGTCCCTTGAATTTTCGTGCATCTGCGGCGATGCCATGAAACCATGCTTCGTAACCTTCGTCGCGCCCAGGTTTCACTACATGAGAGATCACAGCGGTGACTAGATAGTTGTCTTCACTGGTATTGCTCGCCAACGGTTCTTCCAACATAGAATTTAAAGAATTAACTAAGAGAAAATTTTTATTCTGAACAACTACCCTAGATACACCAAATTGCTCAGCAATTTTCGCCAGCAATTCTTGAAACAGAAGGGAGATTAACGAATGCGATCGCGAAGGTTGGGCATGAGAGGAAATGACTATAAAAAAGCTTACAATCATTGACAATATCTATTAAAAACACCCTATACGTGACTTACAACCAAGTAGTAGTCACCGCTAAGTTGCACGTAAAATTCCTAACCTAACGATGACAATATTAACTCAGTTAAACACGAGCTAAATAAAGTAGGCGCTTTCTCACTACTTATTTGGATCTCCAGCATTTGCCGTTGCTGCATAGCTGGTCATCAGGTTTTTGTAGTCAGGAATAAACCCTGATAAGAGGCTACCCAATCCTTCAATATCGTTGCGCCAGTCACGGTGCAATTCACACACAACGCTAAACCAATTGACAAACTGAACTCCAGCACGAGACATTCGATCCCAAGCTGCATAGCGACAGGCTTCATCGAAGGTTCCAGAGGCATCGGTAACAACAAAAACCTCATAACCTGCCTCTAATGCCGAAAGCGCACAAAAAGTAACACATACATCAGTGACTATTCCGGCAATAATCAATTGCTTTTTACCTGTTGCTTCTACTGCTTTAACAAAGTCCTCGTTGTCCCAAGCGTTGATTTGTCCGGGACGCGGAATAAAGGGAGCATCTGGAAACTTCTCCTTCAGTTCAGGGATGAGAACTCCATTGGGGCCTTGCTCAAAGCTAGTTGTCAAAATTGTAGGCAGGTTGAAAAATTTGGCTGCACTTGCTAGCGCCAGCACATTATTTTTGAAGTCGGCGGCACCAATATCACGCACAAGTGAGAACAGTCCAGTTTGATGATCGACCAGTAGAACCGCAGCATTATTCTTGTCTAAACGGTTGTATTTGAATGTAGACATCAGGTATTTCTCCTATGTGGGTTATGGGTGAATGAGGAATTGCCGAATGGAGTCAAGAATCAGAAAGCCTTGAGTTGTACCAATTAAATGTGCTTCCTTACTAAAAGCGAAACGTCTATTTTTTCTAAATGGCTTATGGCGTAACCTGTTGCGGCATGAACTCAGTGTGCAAAATCTTACCAAATTTCACCGCTCAAGATCCGCAAGTTAAGCGCTGAGTTAACGCGATCGCCCTAATCTCGACACACGTTACACCAACGCCCCTAACGCTTTCAATGTCGTCGATTTTTGAGCGATCGTCAATCCCGTTGCCCCTCGAATATTCATGCCTTCATACAGCCGATCGCCCATCAACGTCCTAATACAGCCACCAGTTGCGACATCCCACACTTTAATGGTGCGAATGATAAATTAGGTCTTTTGGGCAATGATATAAACATGATTTTCTGGATACTGGTCATATTCGAGATGGCGACAGGTGCAATGATGCTCAACCAGAATTTGCACAAAAGTATCTACACCCAAAGTGCTGTAATCAAAATCTTGACCTTGAAATGCTCCCGAAACCTCGCTGCTTGTATGTCCCCCGCCACAAGTGAACAGGATGACTCCATTGGGTTCAAGCGCATCGCATAGCTTTTGTATCACAGGCGCTTGCTGGTTGATTGGCAGATGAAACGTGCTATCCCAGGCTGCTATCAGGCTGTAGAGTTTCGGCGGCAGCCAATCACAAATGTCTTCCCGGTAAAACGTGATTTCTGGATGTAGCCGCTGGGCTAAATCGATCATTTCCCTAGAAATATCAAGTCCTTCAGGCTGAAATCCATGCTTGGATAAGCTGTTGATAAAACGTCCGCTGCTTCCACACCCGACATCAAGTGCTGCGTGCTGCTTAGAAGTAAATTTGATCGCCCTTTCTAATTGGGCAATCCCGTAGGTTGAATCTTGATGCTCGGTTTGCCACCATTGGGCAATTCGGTCGTAGCGTGCCGATGTATCATTTGGCTCCATAGAGTGACCTCATAAGTGTCGATCGAGATTTTCAGGACAATTAAAATCTTTCTCCACGCTACGCACAGACTACACCAAGGCCCCTAACGCTTTCGGTAGTGGTAAACAAGTAATGATGCACTGTCATGATGGATGAAATACCAAATAGCACCGATATGATGGTCTAACGACTTTGAAAATGACAAGGTGTTTCTCATCAAGCGAGAAACACGCTGCAGTAACGTGTTGTTAAACCGCTCAATGTAACTTTTCTTACCACTCTCTTTCCCCACCGCCTGATGTGAATTGCGGGCGTACCACTGCCCATATGCTGCCTAGAAATCAGTCTAGCAACCGCACACTGGCGGTAAACCGGAGGCAATGAATGCCACAATTGCCCTTGCTGCCGCTTCATGCCGTGCGTCAATATAAACACAGACAATTTCACGGGTATCTGCATCACGAACTAACCAGACCCACTAATTGTTTCCTTTATTGTTCACACTCATACCACAACTTATCACACGCTGATCCTTAACCTCCCTTTTTTTTGGCTGTCGCTGGGACTTGGTGTGACACTAAGAGCATATTTCTCATTGACTTCGGGAAAGTAGCCATTGCTCAAACACCTGCACCGCACGGGCAATGCCCGCCAGGAAAATGCGTTCCCCCAACAAGTGGTCAATCAATTGCCGGATTGCTCGATCGATCACCTTTTTCTGAAGATGCAAGGGCAAATTGCCTCCCAAAATCATGACACTTAAATCGATGTTTACCGTTGTGGATGCGGCCATTTTTGACACTTCGGGAAAAGGCACAGGTTGGACAGGCAGAGATGAGGAGACGACAAGGAAATAAACTTTACTCCTATATCATTACATCTTGAACACTACCAAATTTTTCAATCTTTCAATTTCTGGCTGCCCGTGGGAAATTGGGGATTTTGATTGCCTATTTGGCAGAGGAAGGTGCACATGGTAACGCATTTTATTATGGAAGACTGTTCACCATCGGTGACTATTTTTTGAGATAAATTCACCATTATTAGAAGCTCTGGTCAAGGATGTTTTAGAGAAAGGGCTAACTGATTAATGGTGGTTGTTACTAGCTGCCTAGTTTTATATAATAAAAAGCTGACAACCACTGTTTACAAGTTGTATAGTAGTCAGCAACAAGTAAATTGTGAGAATTTCATTGGCTGAAGCAGCGAGAATATTAGTCAAATACTCATCATCCCATCCCGATCTAAGTCGCTTATTTTTTTTGAGGTATTTTATTGATTCAAAAGATTGAGCGAGATGTGTATAATCGTAGCAAAATTTTACGGATTTTTATTTTTTTAGTTCTACAAGAATATTCACAAAAACCACATTTAATACCCAAAATCCAGCTAAGCCAAAATTTTCTATATGAGTTTTTTCCAAAATATTAGTAATCTGGAGTCATATCTGCGGAATGTGGGTTGTATCCTATTTTTGGACTCCAGGACATCTTTCGGGAAAAAATGTGGGAAATAGCACAAGTTTTGCATCTTCTCACCAAACTTTACATTATTGCCTATCTTCCTCGTCTATACCCTAATTTCATCCAGTAAAAATCAGCTTCTAAAAATCGAACTAGATACCTGTTTCTACATACCGACTTAAGCTTTAGTCAGAAGCAAAAATACTGAGTTATAAACAGACCAGCCGCCGGATTTCGTTATAGAGTCTGACTACACAAATTATTCTATAAATAGGTTCACAATCTATTCTTCCCTTTGCGTTGCCTAACTTTGAAGATAGCGGGGGCAAACCTTATAACTATATCAGCTTGTAGAGATAAAATACGATCGTGCTGCTCAAAGTTTAGCTTTTCTATTTTTGCCGATCGCAGAAGTACCTGGATTTATTGAACAAAGCAGGGCGATCGGAGCAAGAGCAACCGTCAGTTGATTGCGGACAATAATTAGAGAAACTTTGTCAAATAGTGAGGAATAGAAGATGCACAATAGATACGCATAAACTCTATATTGAGCGTGTATATGGCGCACACTTTTGCTATAACTAGCGCGTCACACTCTAGAAAAAATATATCATCATTATTTCTTTCTCATCCTTCTCTGGGAACCTTTTTTAGACAGTCGCTTAATTTCTGTTTCGCCTTCCGGAAATTCTACTTCTTCTCTAAATTCTAAAGATTCTAAATTGACACTTTTAACATCGCTTTCGGTCATTTTTTCCTTTTCATCAATTCCTTCAGAATCCGGTAGAGTTTTTATTAACTGCACGTCCAAACCCAAAGTTTGAATCGGGAATTGTGCAATTTCTTGACTAATTTCAGTTTCTCCCATCCCCTGCTCAATTTGCGCCGCCGGTAAATCTTCCTCGATAGCAGGAAAGTTATCAATTTCTTGACTAATTTCTGTTTCTCTGGTTTCCTTTTCTATTAACTGCATGGATAACTGCTGCTTTTCCCTTGACAATTCCTCAACCTTAGTTCCAAGCATTCTAATCTGTTCGTTGAGAACGCGAATTTCTCGGTTTTGCTGCTGAATCATTTCTTCTGCATCAGCAATAGTTCGATTTCTCTCTAATATCACCTCATTTTTAGTTTCTAATTCCAAAGCGCTCATAGCCGCTTTAATTACATTATAAAAATGCGGCTTAGATACATCAACTTTTTTAGCATTATGGCGGCTTTTTCCCAAAAGCCCAATCTTTTCTCCTTGCTTAACAGCCAAAACAAAACCTTGATGATTTTTTATTTTTAATTCTTTGACAAAATCTACTTGAACTAAACTGCAAATATATTTGTGACAGTCAAAATAAAATTCTGCTTTCATCAAAAAGCACCCCTTTCTGCTACAGTCCCGCAGAATTATAGCACGAACAACGTTAAAAGTCGAAGAAAATTTATAAAAATAGGGTGGGCGCGGAGGGCTGTACCTTAGTTTATAAATGGATGCGATGTCAAGAGTTGTTCAGGACGCAAAAAATCGTTTGACGCGTTACTTCTAGCAGTAAGTGGCGTATTCCGCCCATACAAAATTAGGTTTTGCGGGGAGGTATTTAAATATTTGGGGTTAGCAAAATCCGCCAACAGGAACATATTTGATTAATTAATTAATTAATTAATTGCTTTATTTGCTGACATAAGCGATTTCCCATCCGTGAAGATAATAAGCTGTTTCTAAATCCACCCTTTCAGTTTTAATATCAGGCTCTAATTCAAACAAGCTTAGCTGAATTGGCTCATTATTTTTTTTTCCTTTGTTAAACTTGCTCAAAAGTCTTTCTTCTAAATGCTGCTGTGATTCTAAATTGCCATCTGACAGAATATGATTAATCTGCAAGTTAAAATCTTTCAACTTGTGGCAAACTAAAATAGTGCGGTGACAAGTGATCGGGTCTTTTTCCGCACACATTAAACTGATTTTATAATTGGCTGCACCTTTGAGCAAGCGCTGAAGTCCTGCGGAAAATAAAGGAGTTGCTGCTATGCGATCGTATAACGCTTTACCGCTAGAATCGTAACAGCTTAAATCCTCCGGTCTCGCGCCTAACTCTTTGCCTAAAAAAACATATTGAATGCCGACACTTGACAGTGAAGAATTAATTTCGGATTTATTAAAATGAGGTAAATACCGGCTAAACGGATGCGATCGCACGTCCGCAACCGCCGTAATTCCGTGTTGTTGCAGTAGCAAAACAAACGCTTCAATACTCAGATTGGAGTGTCCGATCGTAAATAATTCCATTGCTTCGATCTTAGTATGCAGTCTTTGTTTTGCAGATGAAAGTTTGTGCAGCCAAATTCTTGTAATTTGTAGACTTCAAGCTGTGGGTTTTTTTAGCAACTTTTGAATTACAAGTTGCACAGCCAGCAGCATCAAACCCAAAGATGCAAAAGCAAAAACACCCGCACCCAAAGCGACAATTCCCATTACTAAAGTTCGCACAGCCGCGCCAATATTAATCGCAGTCACATTGTCAGAATGAATGGGCGAATTTGCAAAAGTTTGGACGATCGACAAAGTTAGCGCGTACAAAGCCGCCGCAAACCCGCCCGCTATCAGCGAACCCATCACGCACCGCAAAATCGTCGGCGGCGTGGAAGATGCAGAGGTTGCATCTCCAGCCGAACTCAGAGGTTTAGAAGTAGAATTTGGATTAGTTAAATCAGTCATGGCGATTTTAGATTTTAGATTTTAGATTTTAGATTTCTGGTTAATTTACCAAAACTAAAATCGGTGTTGCATGACATATTATCAGTTCTTCGATCGCAATAGACTCTGCGAAAAGTTAGATTCATCTTGACCCTCGGCTGTTAGACAGGTTTAACGGCCGATCGCGATCGCACCCTCTTCGAGTTACACCCTCGAAATCGGCTGTTTCGTCTCGTTTCCCTCCGAAAAAATCCGAATCCCAGTATTGCTAAACTGTGCTACCCAAAAATCCAAATCTGGAGAAGCGATCGCACTTTTAACCCGTTCCAAAACCTGCTGAGCCTGCTCTGAAGACTCCGCCAGCGCAAACACCGTCGGTCCAGAACCGGACATCATCGTTCCCAAAGCCCCCGCCGACTCAAAAGCCTGCCGCAACTGCAACACCTGCGGGTACACAGGTAAAGCAACTTTTTCTAAATCGTTGTGCAGCAATTGACCAATTTTCGATCGATCTTTTTGGGCGATCGCCCCCACCATCGGCCCCGAATGTAGCCGTTCCCTGCGGCACTCCAAATCTTCCGCTGCACAATAGGAACTACTGAACTGCTGGCGATAAGTTTGATAGGCCCATGCCGTAGAAATGCTGAGATTGCGGTACTTCGCCAACACCACAGAAAAGCCAGCCAAATCAGGCAATGGCGACAGTTTATCCCCACGACCAGTTGCCAAAGCCGTACCTCCAGTAATGCAAAAAGGCACATCCGAACCCAAAGTTCCCCCCAACTCTTGCAACTCCGACTGAGTAAGTCCCAATTGCCACAGCAAATCCATCCCGACTAAAACCGCAGCCGCATTTGCCGAACCGCCGGCAAGCCCAGCCGCCACTGGAATCTGCTTGTGAATGGCAATCTCGACACCGCCGTATTTCGCCAAAGCATCGGGGAATTGCTTCGCCAACAAATCCGCCGCCCGGTAGGCCAGGTTATTCTTATCAGGAGGGACTTGCGGGTGATCGCAGCGCACGCGAATCGTATCCGTACCAATCGCACGCAAGTCAATTCGATCGGCTAAATCTATGCTTTGAAGTACCATCGCCAGTTCGTGATATCCGTCGGGGCGATCGCCTATGATTTCCAAATACAGATTGATTTTTGCTGAAGCTAACAGAGAATATGAACGCATAGGTGATTAAGCCGCAGGTGAAAGAAACCCCTGGTTGAAATTAATTGACACCAGTCCGAGTCCATTTTCTCACAACTCAAAGGAAATATTATGCAGGAAATGTGGAAAACTTTTTTTACTTCCGGGCCATTTATTCCTCACGGCCACTGCTATCTCTGGCATACCCCGTTAGTCTGGCTTCACCTTGCCTCAGATTCTATCATTGCACTCGCGTATTTTTCCATCCCGATTACATTGGTTTATTTTATTTCCAAACGGGAAGATTTGCCCTTTGACTGGATCTTTGCCCTGTTTGGAGCCTTTATCGTCGCCTGTGGCATGACTCACATATTTGAACTCTGGACGCTTTGGCATCCTACCTATTGGCTTTCAGGAACAATGAAAGCAATTACTGCCGTTATTTCATTTGCTACAGCCATACTTTTGGTAGACTTAATGCCTCAAGCCCTAGCACTTCCCAGCCCCGCACAGTTAGAATCCGCCAACCGACTCCTAGAAGCTGAAATTGTCGAGCGCCAATTAGCCGAAGCTGCACTAAAAAAAGCCAAAGAAGAATTAGAAATTCGAGTTGAGGAACGCACTGCAGCATTAAAGTCTCAAACTCAACATTTAGAATTGGCAAACCGACTCCTAGCATCGGAAATTGTCGAGCGCCAATTAGCCGAAGCTGCACTAAAAAAAGCTAAAGAAGAATTAGAAATCCGAGTTGAAGAACGCACCGCAGAGTTAAAGTCTCAAACTCAACAGCTCGAACAAGCATTGTCTGAATTGAAGCAGGCTCAATCCAACCTAATTCACAGCGAAAAAATGTCATCTTTAGGACAATTAGTCGCTGGGGTTGCTCATGAAATCAACAATCCGATTAACTTTATTTACGGGAATATTACTCACACCCGCCAGTATGCCAATAGTTTGCTAGAACTGGTGAATCTCTATCAAGAGCAGTATCCGAATCCCATACCGATAGTTCAAGAAAAAATCGAGTCTATAGATTTAGACTTTATCATCTCTGACCTGCCAAAAATATTAATTTCTATGAAAAACGGCGCTGAGCGAATTTTTGGTATTGTCAAATCGCTGCGAATTTTTTCTCGCCATGACGAAGCAGAAATGAAATTAGCCGACATTCATGAAGGAATTGACAGCACACTGATGATTTTGCAAAGCAGATTGAATGCTAAGCCAGGTTGGGCGAATATTCAAGTTATCAAAGAATATGGCAATTTACCCCGAATAGAGTGCTACCCGGGACAGCTAAATCAAGTGTTTATGAATATCCTGGCTAATGCTATTGATGCTTTAGAAGATGGCATCCACAGCGAGTCGATTGCAGCGAATGAAGCTCATCCCTACCTCATCCAAATCTCTACCAAACTTTTAGACACTGAAGTGGTAGAAATCAGAATTAGCAACAACGGACCCGAAATAACAGAATCGGTGAGAAACCAGTTATTTAATCCATTTTTTACCACTAAACCAGTAGGTAAAGGCACGGGATTAGGTTTATCGATTAGCTATCAAATTATCACAGTAAGACATAAAGGCGAATTGCACTGTATTTCTGCGCCGGGGAAAGGTGCAGAATTTATTATAAATATTCCGATTTGCCTGCAATAAACCTTTGATAATGCCAGAAAATATAACTTCAACTGTTAGTATTTACACCTAAAAATCGGTTTTTAAAAAAACCGATATCCGAAGTATTTAAAAATTCTGGTATCTAACACAATCCTGAACTTCAAACATCGCACATAATATTGCTCAGCTTTACCCATTGCTCCACGCTTAAATCTTCAGCGCGAGATTGAGGATTTATCTGTAACTCTTCTAGCACTTGAACAAGTTTATCTAAGTCCACAGTCCCTTTTAAATTATTTCGCAGCATTTTGCGCTTGCTACCAAAACCCAACTTCACTAAATTTTCCAAATAGCGCGGATTAACCGCCGCAGTTTCTATCTGTCTGGGAAGCAGCCGCACCACGGCGGAATCGACTTTTGGCGGCGGAAAAAAGTCTTTAGAGGGCACATCGCAAATTAACTCGCATTCTGCTAAATACTGCACCCGCACTGACAAAGCGCCAAAAGCTGTCGAACCCGGTTTAGCGTATAGCCTTTGGGCCACTTCTTTCTGCACTAAGAGCACGATCGCATCGAAGGGTTTAGCAGCAGGAACAGATATCGTTCCCAGCAGTTTTTGCAGAATCGGGCCGGTGATATTATAAGGAATATTGGCAACAACTTTATTCGGATTTTGGAATTTTGGAAATGCCGTTAGTTCAGCTTCTAAGTCCATTTCCAAAAAGTCGCCTTGCAGCAGTAAAAAATTGTCGGTTTTGCCGAGTTGTTTGGCTAGTTTGAGACACAAATCTCGATCGATCTCCACAGCAACAACAGACTCAGCCGCAGGCAGCAAACGCCGAGTCAAAATCCCCGTACCCGGCCCAATTTCCAGGACGCGATCGCGATCCAAAGAAGCCGCTTTCACAATCTTATCTAAGGCTTTCTCGCTTTTGAGCCAATGTTGAGCAAACTGTTTTCGGGGTCGGGTCGATCGCATTTTGTGAATTTTTGGAGAAATCTTAGCCTGTCATTCTATCACAGCTCACTAACTTTTCCCAACCTACGGTGATGTTTATTTTTGTTAACAGGGGTTGAATTAACCAAAAAACTTGGGCACTATAATAAGGACAAACGATAAAAAATAAATTTATTTCTTCCCAATTACCAACAGCACAACACGTAAGTCACGGAGACAGGGATAGCTGTTTTTCCAAATAACCAATAACAAATAAGCAATAACAAATAACCAACAACCAATTACCACTTCCTAAAAAATGAAATTCCAACGAGTATTTGGTACATTACCCAAAACCACAGCCAGCGCCCCCGGCCGAGTAAACCTGCTGGGCGAACACACAGACTACAACGATGGATTTGTACTTCCAACTGCGATTCCCCAGCGCACCACAGTACAAATCGGCTTCAGCAGTGACGAGCGACACCATTTTTATTCAGCAGAATATGACGAACTCATAAATTATTCAGACGAAGATACCATACCGCAAAAATTTGTTACTTATATCTGTGGCTGTCTGAGACTTTTAGAAAAAGAAGGATACAAAATACCTCCAATAAATCTCTACATTACCTCGACTGTGCCGATCGGAGCCGGTTTGTCCAGCAGCGCCGCTTTAGAAATAGCAACCCTCAGAGGACTGCGCGCGCTGCTGAACATCCCCCTAGACGACGTGCGACTAGCTCAAATCGGACAGCAAGTCGAAATCCGATATGCCGGCTTGAACTGTGGCATCATGGATCAAATGGCGTCGAGTTTAGCAGACACCAACACCATGCTATTAATCGACACCCGCAGCCTCGAATGCCGCCCGATACCTTTTCCCACAAACACAGAAATTTTAATAATTGACAGTGGCGAAAGCCACGAACTGGCAGCAGGAAGCGGCTACAACCAGCGGCGCGCCGAGTGCGAGGAATCCGCGCGGATATTGGGAGTTAAAGCTCTTAGGGATATCGCCGACCCCCAAGCTGTCGAAGTATTGCCGGAACCCCTCAGAAGACGAGCGCGGCACGTGGTTACTGAAAACAACCGCGTACTCGAAGCGGTAAAATCTTTGCCCGCAAAACGTTTTGGCGAATTAATGAATGCTTCCCATGCCAGCCAGCGCGACGACTACGAAGTTTCGGTGCCGGCAGTAGACACGCTGGCGGCAATCTTGCAGTCAATTCCGGGAGTCTTCGGCGCAAGGCTGACGGGCGGAGGTTTTGGCGGTGCTTGCGTAGCTTTGGTGGAGAGTGGGAAAGCGGGTGCGATCGCATCCGAGGCGATCGATCGCTACCATCGCGCAGGTTATAGCGGCCGCGTTTTGGTTCCCGAAATTACAGTTACTTCTTAACTCCAGAACTATCTCCCGGTAGGGAAGGCCACCGCACAGTCACGATTACCGAATCCTCCTCGGCAGACCAATAATGAGGCACTCCCGGCAGCCAGAGAGCATAATCTCCTTCGCGAGACAGCAAGATTTCTTGCTCGGGAAATTGCAGGCGAAACCGCCCTTTTACTAGGATAGAAAGCGTCGTGGCTGCCGCATTTACCGCCCACTGAGTCCTACAATCTCCGGCAGGGTGAGTGCCCCATTTTACTTCTAAAACAGAAGTCGATCGCGGGTCATCTTCAGGCGTCATAAAGTGACCCGCAAACCACCCGCCGCGACTTGCACCTTCAGCGCCCGCATTTCCGAAAACCACTTGAGATGACATCAGTTAATCAGGTAAACAACAAATAGCTTGAGAGCACAAACTCTAGGTTTTGTACTCAACAACCTCCCGCTCGATCGCTCGTGTAGTAGGGACACTCCAAGAGTCCATAGGTGTCAACTTAACGTACAACCGATAGTCCGACAGGGGTTGAAACCCCTGCCTCAAAGCTAAAGTCGTCTGAAGACGACTAATGAGTTTTTCAGTCCTCTTTGAGAGGACTTTAGCTATGAGACAGGGAATTCATTCCCTGGCGGACTAACGGGTGGGCGGGAGGACTGGTGGACAAAAAGCTTAAGTTGAACACCTATGGGCTTGGCCTAAGTCCCTACACTCGCCGTGTCCCTACAAGGGCTTACCACCAAAAATGCTATACTTACTTGCGGCCCGAAGGTTGACCTTCCGTAGTCGCTATTTCCCCAGTTTCCATCAACTGCTTAAAGCGGCGCAAATCATCTGCAATTTGCTGTTCTGGAGCTTCGCCAAATAGTTTAGCAGCGCCAGCACCAATTGCACCGCCCGGAGGGTTGTATTCGATGACAACTTTTACCTCAGTACCGCGTCCCGCAGGTGCCGGTTGAAAGCGCACAAAGCCTGAATTGTCAACATCAGCTCCTTCCACAGACGCCCAAGCAATTAAGCGATTTTCTTCTTCGCGGACAATCTCTGCATCCCATTCCACACTATTGCCGATCGGCGCGCTGGCAATCCAGTGAGAACGTTTTTCATCTATTACCGTAACGTGTTTGAGATGCTTCATAAACCGAGGCAAATTTTCAAAATTGCGCCACAAACGGTACAATTCATCAGCCGGTTTGTCGATCGTCACCGTCTTTTCAACTTTAATGCTTTGATTCGGATCGGCAGCAGACTGCAAACCCTCCACAACCCCCAGCCCGCGGGCTGCTAAACTGCCGCCCGCAACTGCCAGCAAAGCACCTCGCAAAGAACGCTGCGACAAACCAAAAAGCACCAGCGCGCCGCCGCCAATTAAAGATGCCCAGCGTTCGGTATCGCCGCTGCTACTTTGGTTTTGTTTGTCGGAATTTGTCATTGAAGTAGATTCCATTGGTTTAAACCTGGTAAATTAATAGCGAAAAATAGCAGCTACAGGTGCCTCCTCCGGCACTTTTTCTGGTGGCACGGCGTAAACAGTTCCGCCGTTGAGAATATTTTGAATTGCTGCGGCATTCAACAAATCTTCGTCGCCCAATTCTGCCTCGGGGTGGATTTGCACCGAGTTCGTCTCGGGATTAAAACTACCCCACTGCTGGACGCCAAGAGCAACAAACAGTCGATCGACCCGTCCAAAATAAGCAGCCGAAACAGCTTCTTTCAAATCAGCAGAAATTTTATCGCTTCCTATGAGATCGCGGTATTGTGCGATCGCCTCCGACTGAGCCTGCAAAAACAAAGGTTCTACCAGTGGCAAAGCTTCTGCCCGCAACTCTTCCGGCTTGAGAAGTTTCTGATTGCCTGTAATTCCTTCTTCAACTAAATGCGGGTAGCTATTGGCTTCTCGGTAAAGCGGGAGCAAATATTCAACTCCCGCTAACACTAAAGGAGCTTTTTTATTGCGCAAATATTCGTGCAGGACCGCATCGATTATGTGGAAATACTGCAATATTTCGTGCTGGCGCTCATCTCGATCTGGACTTCCTTGACCGTGAAAACTTCCCGGATGCTGAAAAGAATTATTAGTGCCTCCTTTTGAAGTAGCAATCCGAAACTGACCCTCTTTAGCTGTCGGGTCATATTGCAGAGCGTCATCAAGGCTTCTCGGCAAGTTTTCAACTTCAACTTCCCGAGCACTGTAAGCCGTACACTCAATCAGCCTCACTTCCTTCTGACTGAGAGCTAAAACATAAAATAAATTATTTCCTGTCAGCATAGGCATCAGCGGTTTGACGTGAAAATTGTCACTCACAACCACTAATTCATCAAAATTAACCGGACAGGTATAGTAGCGGAAAAATCCCGAACCGACAAAAATCGCCAGCAGGTTGCTTTGATTTTCCCAAAAGTTTTCCTGGTCAATTTCTGCTCTGACTGGCTCTAGCAATTGAGCAGCTTCTTTTTTGTCAAATCCGTACTCTACTATTTTGTCTTCAGCCTCTCTGATTAAATTTTTGAACCGAATCGGATTTTGTTGAATTTCTGTTCCTTGAGCTACTGGCATATAAATAGAGACGCACAATCCAGGAGATTGTTGTACCAGCGCTTTGAGTTCCTCTACAGATATTAAGTTCACCGCTGAAACTCCTTTTCTAATAAAGGGTGGTGTAATGAAAACAACCGATTTTTTAAAATGTATCTCCCCTGGCGCGGCTCCTGCGTCTGCCTAAAGTAATGATCGCCTGCTGTAGAGCCTTTCATCCCCGAACTAAAACAGGGTTTGCAGCCGCTGTTCCAATCGAACTGCTTATCACCTAAGATAGACGGCGCTAACTCATCTGCTACTTTACGATAATTTAGTTGAGTCTGGTTTAACTAATCGTTATATATAATGAAAACACAACTGTTTCTGAGGTTGATCTGGGCAACATTTATTGCCTATACCTTACTGCTAGCTCCTCTCGATCGGCCCCGGGCGAACGCATCTAAATTTTATGTTAACAGGATACGGTATATTAGCAAATAATTATTTAGTACGTACAAAACATTTAATTAGAGTTCGTTTTTCTGAAGCTCAAGCCTAAAATTACCATGACCGACCTTTTTTTTAACTGAGAAGATCCAAAACTTGAACGGACAATATGCTATGAATTAATTGATATTATCACCATCTAAATTTGTGTCGTGATTTGCGCTGCTGATACATGGATGGAGATCGAAAGTTACGGTCGCTATAAATACGAATGGTTAAATAAATTTTTAGAAGTACCGAATGGCATACCTTGACATGATGACACAAGTGTGCGAGTGTTTTCTCGTCTTAAACCCGAGTAATTTCAGAAATGTTTTTTGAGTTGGATTCAATCTATTAGTTACTTCAATCCAGGAGAGGTAATCGCCATTGATGGCAAAACTCTTCGCCATACTTACTATGGGAAAAGATAAAAAAGCAATTCATCTTATCGGTGCTGGGGCGGCCAGTCAAAAATTAGTTTTAGGCAAATTTAAATTTTATAAAAAGTCTACATTGAATCACAGCAATTTATGTTTTAATAAAAGTTTTGTAATTAAAGGGAAGCATTGTCCCGATTGATTGTATCGGCTGCCAGAGGTCAATTGTGAAGTCAATTGTCAAAAAAAAGAGATTATGTAATCACCTTAAAAAAGAACCAGCCATCCCTGTATACCAGAGTACAAGAGTTGTTTAAAAAAGCAATTACCCAAAGATTTTAGGATTTACTTTACATATACAACCCATTTGACATCTTTTACGGTCTTGTTGTAACGTGACCGTAAAAGCATTATCCAGTAGCAGCCATGCCTTATTATAGCAGTCTAACGGATTCAGAATGGGAAACAATTGAACCAATACTACATGAGATATTGCCCAAAAATAACCGAACTAGACCATGTAACTGGACAAAAAGAGAAATCTTAGATGGCATCTTCTACCAACTAAAAAATGGCTGCAATTGGCAAGACTTACCGAAGGACTTGCCCCCCTATTCTACTGTATATTGGCATTACAAGCAGTGGCGCTCACAGGGAGTAATAAAATAGCTGATGATGGTATTACATGAGCAAGTGCGTGAGCAGGTAAAAAAAAAGCCAAATGGACTAGATTGATGATGATGATAGACTCACAAGCCGTAAAAAATACTTGTAATGCTAGTATTGAGTCAAAAGGCTTTTGTTTCTACAAATCTACAAATGGTATTAAAAGACACCTAGCCGTTGATACACTTGGGTTTCCATTGTTTACCCACTGTACAAAAGCTAGTGTATCAGATGATGCTGGTTTGATTGAAATGTTGACTTTAAATCTCGATTATTTTAAGTCCAAACCTCTAAATATTCCGAAAATTACACTCTTACTAGACAATGGCTATCATCCCGAATATCTCACAAAAGAGTTAAAAAAAAATCTCCAGAAATTATGACAAAAATCAAGTTTGAACTTTCAGAAAAGCCATCAAAAGCTGAAAAAAAAGCTCAAGGGAAATCAGGATTTGTCCCAGTTAAAGCAAGGTGGGTCATTGAACGGTCAAATGCTTGGATGGAAAAATGTAAAATTTTGGTGAAGAACTTTGAGAGAAGTTTGACAGCGGCGACTGCGAAGCTCAACCTTTGTTTTATTAGGTTGATGATTAGAAGGCTTGCACCCTCTTGTTAGATGTCAAATGGGTTCTATACTCTGGCAACGGCGACTTAGGACTGAAGGTGCAGATGTTTGAGGCAGAACTCAAGGAAGCACGGCGCTCACGGGAACAAAATAAAAACTCAGCTCCGACCGTTGCAGAATCTGCAGAGCCGACCGATATGCTCGATCAGTTAAAAGCGCGGCGCAAAAAGTCAAGGGCAGACTTGGCGGACATGGAAGCAGTTTTGGGGCTACTCAGCTACTTAGAAGAGTCGGACTGAGCTAAGGATGAGCAGAAAATGGAATATCCTAGAGAGTAATAAATCTGAAATCCGTTACATGTAAAGAGTTAAAGTCAATCGGGATGACAGGATTTGAACCTGCGACCCCCTCGTCCCGAACGAGGTGCGCTACCAAGCTGCGCTACATCCCGAAATTAGTCACTATATTTTTAGCTTATCACATTCAAGTTAAAAATTAGCAAGCTCGTATATAATTATTTGTAAAACACTACTCAGGCGGAGACAGACGTGACAGTTAAGCCCCAGTGGTTGCGAGTTAAAGCCCCCCAGTGGGAGCGCGTCGGCAACGTCAAAGAAATTTTGCGGGATTTATCCCTGAATACGGTTTGCGAGGAGGCGTCGTGTCCGAACATCGGCGAATGTTTCAACGCAGGTACTGCGACATTTTTGATTATGGGCCCGGCTTGTACCCGCGCCTGTCCTTACTGCGACATCGATTTTGAGAAAAAGCCCCAACCTTTAGATCCCACGGAACCCCAAAGATTGGCGCAGGCGGTCCAGCGGCTCAAACTCAACCACGTCGTGATTACCTCTGTCAACCGGGACGATTTGCCGGATGGGGGCGCGTCTCAGTTTGTCGAGTGCATTCAAGCAGTACGATCGGCGATGCCCGATACAACTATAGAAGTTTTGATTCCTGACTTGTGCGGCAACTGGCAGGCTTTAGAAATCATTCTCGCAGCCCGGCCAGAGGTACTCAACCACAATACCGAAACCGTAAAGCGACTTTACCGCAAGGTGCGGCCACAAGGAAAGTACGATCGCACCTTGGAACTATTGCAGCGAAGCCGCGAACTCGCACCTGGGGTTTACACCAAATCCGGCATCATGGTGGGACTAGGAGAAACAGACACCGAAATTCGGGAGGCGATGCAGGACTTACGGGCTGTCGGCTGCGATATTTTAACAGTTGGACAGTACCTGCAACCGACTCAAAAGCACTTGAACGTAGAAAACTTTGTGCCTCCGGAACAGTTTGATGCTTGGAGAAAGTTTGGCGAATCTTTGGGATTCTTGCAAGTTGTAGCTTCTCCCTTAACTCGCAGTTCCTATCACGCCGAACAGGTGAGGGAACTGATGAAACTTTACCCACGCTAGCGATTTTAATTCGAGTTGACTCGCGCCCGATCTCACCATTCTCACTAAAACCCCATCAACCGGGTAACAGCGAGGAAAAACTTGCGCTTGATATGTACGCCCTGGGCAAAAAACCCGGTTTCAAATGCTGGTGTTCGGGGCGTGATGTTAAGCCGGAAGCAGCAGCCAACACCAAAACAATTATCAGTCGATCGTCGCCTCAAAGTCGCGACTTACCCAAAAGAGATCCAGAAACCGGGTTTCTTCCTCAAACTTCTAGGTTTTAATCCAGAAATTTGAGGAAGAAACCCGGTTTTTGCGTCAGCCAATAACTCGCTACTGCGGACTCTAGCAACTCTCAAGCCCATATGCTGTAATGGATTAAACGTCTCCGTTCACTAAGGTATTTTTAATCTAGAGCGCCGAGTTATATAAAGTTTTATTAAAAAAATGGTTAATTTTCCGAAGTGATCGGGAACCAGCTTATTGGTGATGAAGATTAACTTAACTTCTGACTAACGTCACTTGTTTCTAGCCAGTCACTATCTATACTAGCTACATAAACAAAGAAGTACAACACACTTTTCGGGCCTTCAACCTGTTACATCAGAAAGTTCTTAGCGTTTTCCAGAATCTTGGTAAAACAAGTGGGGCAGCAAAAGTTCGATCGAACAACAGCAGAAAAGTCAGGAAAGTTAGTAAAGAAACACAAAGCGGTGATGCTTCGTTTTAACTAAGTGGGCATCTTAATTATAAATAACCGCTAAGCGTAGCATCTTTTCACCCGGAGCAACTGAGAAAATCACTATGCCAGCCACCTCTTTTTACGCTGAAGCTGAATTCGACGAACAACTGCGAGTCAATCCCTTGCAAGGTGATGTGTTGGACGAAGATGCTGAAGAAGCTGGAGACGAACTGCTCGACCAAGACCCAGCAGAGACAGAAGATGCAGACCCAGCAGCAAAATTGCAAAAAAATGCCAGCCGCCGCACTACAGATTTAGTGCGCCTGTACCTCCAAGAAATAGGTCGGGTTCGTCTCTTGGGTAGAGACGAAGAAGTCTCGGAAGCTCAAAAAGTTCAGCGCTATATCAAATTGCTGGAATTACGCAACACCGTCGCCTCCCAGGAAGAAGGGCTAATTGCGCGCTTTGTGCATTTAATTGAAGTGCGAGATCGGTTAGCAGCACAGTTGGGACATAAACCTTCCCTGGAACGCTGGGCATTAACCGCCGGCGTCGGTGACGTGCCCGAACTCAAGCGAATTATGTCCGAAGGCAAGCGCCAGTGGGCAGAGTTAGCAGAGATGACAGTCGAGGCGATAGAAAGAGTTCAAGCCGAAGGCGTCGAAGCGAAAGACCATATGATTAAGGCGAACCTGCGCCTGGTGGTTTCGGTGGCGAAAAAATATCAAAATCGCGGTTTAGAATTGCTCGACTTAATACAAGAAGGTACTCTGGGACTGGAGCGAGCTGTAGAAAAGTTTGACCCGACGCGGGGCTATCGGTTTAGCACCTATGCGTACTGGTGGATTCGGCAGGGAATTACGCGGGCTATCGCCACTCAAAGCCGCACCATTCGCCTCCCCGTCCACATTACCGAAAAACTTAACAAAATCAAAAAAGCCCAGCGCAAAATTTCTCAAGAAAAAGGTCGGACAGCTACGATCGAAGATATCGCTGTCGAGTTGGACATGACGGCCTCCCAAGTCCGAGAAGTTTTGCTGCGAGTCCCCCGTTCTGTTTCTCTGGAAACTAAAGTGGGCAACGAAAAAGATACAGAGTTGGGCGACTTGCTCGAAACCGACAGCATCTCCCCAGAAGAAATGCTGATGCGAGAAGCTCTGCACCGCGACTTGCAGCAACTGCTGGCAGATTTGACCAGTCGCGAGCGAGATGTAATTCTGATGCGCTTTGGTTTGGGCGACGGACACCCCTATTCGCTGGCAGAAATCGGTCGTGCCCTCGACTTGTCCCGCGAGCGGGTCCGCCAAATTGAAGCAAAAGCTTTGCAAAAACTCCGCCAACCCAAGCGTCGCAACCGCGTGCGCGACTATCTGGAGTCTCTGACTTAAATTTGGCCTGTCAGTCAGCGCGATTAATCGGGGAGCAAGGCATTTGGCACTTGTGCAGAAGGCATGAGGCATTCGGCAGAAGTAACAATATTTACTTCTAAACAACTTCTCTGTCCTCTGCAGCAAGTCAATCGATTTTAGATTTTAGATTTTAGATTTTAGATTGAAGCATTGACCCCACGGATAAATATGGGGGCTTCTATCCTGGGTGCTTTCACTCATAAAGCTTGTTAAAAGTCAAAAAATATCAAAAACCAAATTTTTTCCTCAATCTTTTTTCAATAAGCTGCGATATTTGCAAAATATCTCGATCGTTGTGTATTATTGTCAATAGGCAGACTTTCTTGAGAGGGTCACTATGGCACTTTATACCGCGTCCTCATTCAAATCCGAACTCAATGACAAAGGCTGGCGGATGACTCCCCAACGGGAAACCATCTTGCACGTGTTTCAGAACCTCCCCAAAGGCAATCACCTGAGTGCGGAGGATTTGTACACTTTGTTAAAAAATCGCGGAGAAAACATTAGCTTGTCCACCATTTACCGAACTTTAAAGTTAATGGCAAGGATGAGCCTCCTCCGCGAACTCGAACTAGCAGAAGGTCACAAACACTATGAAATAAACCAGCCTTACCCGCATCACCACCACCACCTAGTCTGCGTTCAGTGCAATAGGACGATCGAATTTAATAACGATTCGATTTTGAAAATTGGCCTGAAGCAAGCTGAAAAGTCTGGGTTGCACCTGCTAGACTGCCAGCTAACCATTCATACGGTGTGTCACGAAGCTTTGCGGATGGGATGGCCGTCTTTGGTTTCCAGCAATTGGTCTTGTCCGAGGTCGATCGCCCAGAACGGCAGCAGCGCCCCGGATTCAATCGAGTGACAGTACACTATTTTCGCATTTCAAGTACGGCTTGTTACAAGTTTTAACAAAAATCGGTAGCCCAAGTGCGATCGCAGTTACGCGGAAACCGGGTTTCTTAAGAAAAATACATCATTTCAGGAATGAGTCGGAAACGAGAAACCCGATTTATTTGATGTAGGGTCCGCAAGCCTGGGGCTAAAAAGTTTGGCTCAACAAATCGTCGCTGCTGACCCCGTAACTGCGCTGAGCTCGATCGAGGGCGTCTCTCGTCGAACCATCGAAAACTCCGCTGATCGAGCCTGTGTAAAAGCCGAGGTCTTGCAGTCGCCTTTGTAATTGCTGAATGCTCGCTCGAGAGTTGAAACTGCTGCTAATTGGAACAGCAGGAACAGCTACCCGGTCAGCTAATCCGTTTCGGAGCGCAGCCAAAGTCGCCGGAGTGGCAATACCCGTCGCCGGTGACAAATTGCGTTCCTGCTGAAACGATAGCACCGCAAACTCGGTCTCGGCTCCAAATACTCCGTTCACCGGGCCGGGGTTTTTGCCAAGACTTCTGAGGGCAGACTGAAGCTGTCGGACAACAGCCCCAGTATCGCCCCGTCGCAGACCAGTGGCGATTTGCGGCACAGGCGCTGCAGCCTGCCTGTTGCCTTGCCGCAAAGCCGATCGAGTGCTGCGATCGACCCTTCCAGTCCCGAACAGCCCGCTATCTCTCTGAAAGCGGATCAAAGCTGCCTGAGTTGGTCGATCGAACCAACCGTGAATCTGGCTCCTGTAATAACCCAATTCTTGCAGCCGCCGCTGCACAAATTCTACTTGTCGGCCTCTGTCGCCCAACTCTAGAAAATCTCCGCCATTAATCTGTTGGTCATCTTCCTCAGTCCATGAGGTAATTTCAGCTTGCCTCATCTGGGCATCGATAGCAGTCAAAGTAGCAGTGTCAGCGCAACCATCAGAAACCAGATTGTAATCTTGCTGAAAACGAGTCACAGCGTAGAGAGTGCGTTCCCGAAACTTACCGTCAACGCCGCCTTCAAAATAGCCCAAAGCTTTTAATTGTCGCTGGATCAAGTCTACCGTTGCCCCTCTGTCCCCGAACCGCAGCCCCTTGCAACCGCCATTTCCCGAAATATCCCCTGGAAGCGTAACGGGGGGGATTGGCCGGGTGGAACCAAACAGCAAAGCTAAAGTTTGCCTATCGGCAACTCCAGTCACCCGCAGCCGATTAATTCGCTGGAAGTATCTAACGGCATTTTGAGTAACTTCGCGAAAACTCCCTGTAGGATGCGCGCTGAAGTAGCCTAGCTGCTTCAACCTGCGCTGGAGTGCCGAAACATCTGCACCCGCGTCTCCAAAACGCAGCTCCCTATAATTTGTATAGATAGTTTTAAAAGGTCGATCGTCATCCCCGGCCAAACTGTTAAGTGCTATTACAGTAGCTCGATCGGGCCTACCAGTCAGCGACAGTTGATAGTCTCGCTGAAAGTTAGTCAGAGCTTGTTGAGTAACTGGGCCGAGTTGACCTGTCGAAGATCTGGGAAAATAGCCGAGTTCCCGCAACCTGTCTTGAACAGAGCGCAAATTGGGATATCCCGGATCTATTTGAGCAAAAGCCGAACCGGCTGCACTCAAAACCGACAGCATCAAAGCCAGAGACAGCAAACGGACGTAAGTTTGACTCGATAGGTTTTGCCACTTGGGTTTATCAAAAATTTTCGACTCTAGGGGTGCTTCGCAAACAAGAGCAAGTTCGAGGTAAGCAAGAGATTCCATAATTTTTTAGTGTGAAATGGTGGGTGGGTTGTGTGAGCAAACTACCAAAAATGATTTTTGGCACGCTTGGCTTGGATTCTACCAACGCTAAGTTCTACTTGAAAAGCGCGAAGCACCCGTTTTTCTAAAAAAATACCGTCAAAAATAATTACAGGTAATAACCAAGATAGCATCGCTGCTTCTAGAGACGCGAGACTCAGCAAAAAAGTTTGCAGGCATAGTCTTAGCATTTAAGACCAAAAGAGAATAAGTTGTCAGGTAGTGTTGGCTAATATTTTATCTGCCTGCCGCTGAAATTACCACAAGACTTGCGAGCAGGCTGTCATCACCTTAATTTGTGGTCGGCTAAAGAGCCTGAAATTGCAGATTTTTTGTTAAGAAACGCGGCTTCTTCATGTGGCGAGTGCGTCTAGGAAAGTACCGCTGATTAACCAAAAAACTAGCTACTAAAAACCCCCACGTTTGCTAGTTGCAAATAGGGCGGGAATTTTTTGATAAGTTGACTTTGTAGTGAAATACCTAACACTAACCTTGCGGTGAGCGTGTAGGCTTCGTATCTTATTTGCCGTTGCTCTGTTGGGGATATCAATTGGTGAATATTCGTCACTCAAGACGATCCCAGTCTTACACGGCATCTCTGGCTTTGCAGCCTTTATCCCTTCGTAGGGAACCCACCCAGAAACCCTGTTTCCCAAGGCAAAAAACTATTCCGTATGACAAACTTAGATTGTATTTCACATTAGGACGTATCCCAATAACCAGCGGTCTGTCTTTTCCCCTTTTCTCTCGCAGTTATCCTTGGCAAGCATACTAATGCTACTGTGACCTATTGTTTGCAGCCGAGTGGGTGGGTCGCAACCACTGATATCTTACCATCTTTTTGTGAGAAATCAGGAAATTTTTGATTATTTCATAGACCTTGCTTGGCTTATATCCCAACGCCCAATTGAGTACAATTACAGCGTAGGACTTACGCCAATTGAGTTAAATTAAGCCGAACCGATCGCAAATTACAGCTACTCCCGCTGCAAAAATAGTAATTGCGATGGCTACCAGCGGGTTTTGCCCTCTGCTCACCGCAAAAGAGGTAACGATCCCAGCTCCCAAAGCTGCAGTAACAGCAGCAGTCGCCAAATCTCGATCGGGACGTTTGTCGTACATATTTTTTATTGTTGGTAGCTGTTAAGCGGAAAACTTACATCTTGTAATCCAAGCTACCACTCTTGCCTCTGTGGCGGTGACAACAGCCTGGGTTTTGCAACTAACCTTAAAATTTTGCTAATGTTCTTAACATACTCTCCTGAATCACATAAGTTAGGTTTATGTATTATTGAGTTTTTCTGTTGAGTTTTAGCTTTTAAAACCTTTTGCCTGCTGGGCTTTTATCTTAAGGTCAGGATTTTGCAGGGGCGATTGCACCTGCAGTGTCAGCGCATCAAACTGCTATCGCAAATATCGTAAAGAAATTTAACTTGACTTTTATTTATAAATATGTATCTCGATATTTGGAGCCAGAGACAGGAAAAAACCCAGGGTTGGTAAACAACCTGCACACTACAATTGCTTCGCTGCCCTCACACTCAGAGGAGTATATTTTTTGTCTATTTTGCCTAATTCCTATTCGCCCTCAACTCTTTCAGTATTGCCACCTTTGACCCAACCCTCGCGATTGTCATCCTCAATCCGAATTCGCTGCCACTCTTTGTCGGGCGACTCTTCCAAAACTACGACTTTTTCCTTGTAACCAACACCGCCAATACGGTTCGAGTCTCGGCTACCAGTATCCCGGAGAATTAAGCCGATCGGCTGAGTCACCACAGCTCGGTAAGCTCCTGGTTCCAGGGGTTTCGGAGACGGGGCATCGCTAGATGTAGAAACAGGGCTAGCCTGGGCTGTTGACTTCGGCGCTGCGCCTGCAACCTGAACTGCTGTTTTGTCGTTGGGAAAAACAGGTTTTTCGGGCACAGTAGTTAACTTAGCGGCAAAGTAAAGTGCAGCAGCGACGCTAGCACCTGCCATCAGGACGATCGCGAGCAGAAAACCCACTAAAAATTTGAAAACGCTATATACACTGTTCATAAAACCGCAAATGAAGGAAGAAGGAAGTTCGGCAACGGATCCTGTAACGGATGTAACGGATGTCAGGCAGAAGGCAGAAGGGAAGAGGGAAGAAGGTTGACTGTTGAGTGTTGACTGTTGAATGTTGAGTAAAATCTGGTAACTGCCAACTGACAACTGGTTACTAACTACTGACTACTGACTTCAAAAGCTTAACCTTGAATCCGGCGGCTCAAACTGCCGTATCTAGAAGCAAGGCGAGCTTTCCCCGCAGCGGCCCAATCTTGGAGAAACTGGATTTGTTCTTGAGCCGTTCTGGCTAAGGGCACCATCTGACTAGCTGATTCTAAAATATCATCTGTGGTAAAGTCTCGATTTTGGCTAAACCCAATGTGCATGGCTTCAATCAAAGTTTGCTCGATTTCGGCCCCGGAAAAATCGGGAGTTTCATAAGCCAAGCGCTCTACATCGTAATTTTTGATGCTGTGCGATCGCAACCGCAACAAATGTACCTCAAAAATCGCCCGCCGTTCCTCCTGGCTGGGCAAACCCACAAAAAATATTTCGTCAAACCTGCCTTTTCTCAGCATTTCTGGTGGCAGAGACTGGATGTTGTTGGCCGTTGCGACTACAAACACCGGCGAAGTTTTTTCTGCCAACCAAGTAATAAATGTCCCGAACACCCGGCTGGTTGTCCCGGAATCTCCTTTACCGTCTAATCCCGCAAAAGCTTTGTCAATCTCGTCAATCCAAAGCACGCAGGGGGCCAAAGCTTCCGCTAGCTGAATCATTTGCCTGGTGCGGGATTCCGATTCTCCGACTAATCCGGCAAACAAGCGCCCGACATCCAACCGCAGCAAAGGCAAATGCCAGTGGTGGGCGATCGCCTTTGCTGTTAAGGATTTTCCGGTTCCTTGAATTCCGACTAACAACAAACCTCTGGGATGCGGCAAACCGTATTGGCGGGCTCGATCGGAAAAAGCACCGCCGCGCCGCAGCAGCCATTCTTTGAGATTGTCCAAACCACCGATATCGGAGATATTTTCGCGGGCTGGGTAAAAATCCAGAATTTGAGTTTGGCGAATTGTTTGGCGCTTTTCTTCTAAAATCAGTTCCGCGTCGTCGGGATGGAGTTCGCCTCTGGTGGCGATCGCCTTTGCCAAAACTCGGCGGATTCGTTCGATCGACAACCCTTGACAAGAGCGCACCATTTCATCAAGCAAACGCCCTTCCATGGCTTTTCCGGTTGCCCCTAACAGCCTTTCCACCTCAATTTTGATTTCCGCCGCAGCAGGCAGGGGAAACTCCAAAACAGTCATCACTTCGCTGAGGTCTTCTGGTATCGAAATTATAGGAGATACGATGACAATATTTTTGGGTACAGATTTGAGGAGTCTCGCCAAATTCCGCAGCTTGCGGGAAATCGAGACATCTTCCAAAAACCGCTGAAAGTCCCGCAGAATAAAAATTGCCGGCGCGGAGGCGGGCAATTTTTCGAGAAATTCCAAGGCTTGCAGCGGGTTGCGCTTGCCAAAACCTGTATCGTTGGGATTGCCTTGGTAGCCATCAACAAAATCCCAGATGTAGACGGCGCGAGAACCTTGTTTTTTGGCGCTTTGGGCGATCGCCGCTTCTACGCGCTCTTCTTCCCGTGTGGGAATGTAAATTAGGGGGTAGCGCGATCGCAGCAGTAGTTCAAACTCGTCGCTAAAAATAGTCATTAGTTATTAGTCAACTGACTAAGGCAATTGCCGTTTAAGTGCTTCCAGAGATGCCCAGCGACTGTCTGAGACTGTTTCGGAGCTTGCTGTATTTGTTGCATCATCAGTTAAAGAAATTCCCGGACATTCAGTATCGCATATCTGTTTGTGCGGCAGCTCCAAACACATTTGCTCGTACACCCAATCGCGCGGAGAGAAATAGCCGCTTGGGGACAAATTTTCCACCAAATCTTCTAAAGCAACTTCTATTTCTGCTGAACTTGAATCTGTTTGATTTCCTGTTTCTTCGAGCCAGATTAGTTCCGATGAGTTTAGTGCTAAACGATGATTGTATTGTTTCAAGCATCGGTGGCACGTGAGAGTAACAATTGTTTCTGCTTTCGCCTTCACCTCAAGATAATTTCCTTGGTGAGTTACTTGTAGTCGTCCTCGCACTGGAGTAAGAGTTTCTAAATCGGGGATAAATTCTTCAAAATCAATGACCTCTTTCCGCTCACTTTTTGTGAGGAGATGAGGGATATAAATTGTCTCCATAATCTTTTGCCTTCCTACTTCTTGAATTCAAAGGTCAAAAGGAATAGTTAATTTTTAACTTCTTCCTTCTTCCTTCTTCCTTCTTTAGCGTCAGCGCAGGCGAACTACCAAACGCCGATCGGGTTCTTGTCCTTGACTGTAAGTTTCTATATCCTCACATTCGCTTAAAAAGCTGTGGACTTGACGGCGTTCTGCCGAAGAGAGAGATTTTATTTCAACTTCAACTCCCGTCGATCTGGCTTGATCTGCTGCGTACTCTGCCATCGATCGCAATTCCTCTTGGCGGCGGATGCGATAGCCATTTAGTTCAACTGTATAAGGAATTGATTCCTCTACTTCCTGACCTATATTCTGAACCGTGTTACAGAGGTACTGAATGGCATCTATTACATTACCGTTTTGCCCTACTAAGATTGCAACTTGTTCTCGAGTGAGATTGCTTTCATCTATTGTCATCCAATAGCAATCTTCTCGTTGTTCGGATACCACTTTTGAAGGAATTGCGGACAGTTGTAGCAATTCTTCTAACCATGCCTGTCCGCGCTGCATTTGAGAGTCTTTCATTGTTGTTAAAATCAAGCCTTTTTCTTGGCACGCTTTGGCTCAAAGGGAAGGGCATCTAATCCCTGATCTTTTTTGGTTTTCGCCTCTGCTTCGTCTACTATTTTTTGCAGGTTTTCCGGCAGTGGTTCTCGCGACAAAATAAACGCTTGAACTGTCTGGAAGATGTTAGCAATCAGCATATACATCAACACGCCTGCGGGCAGCGGGAAGAACAAAAACATCCCTGAAAATATGACTGGCGTCAGTTTGTTGACTGTAGCCTGTTGGGGGTTGTCGTTTGGTCCTTGTGCTTGTCCTGAAAGAGTTTGGTTGATATACAAACTGATGCCGAAGCCCAGGATCATTACCAAAATATCCCAGTGGATTGTACCGTCTGAGTCGATCGCGCCCACGCGGCCTAGAGCTTCAATAAAAAGGAATCCTTTGTTAGAAGCCAATCCGGGGATTGTGCCTTGAACTGTGGCTTCACCGGGCGCTAAGGCCGTGATGTTGCCCTGTTCATCTACCTTGACCACTTCTTCGCCTTTGATGACTTTCCAGCCGGGTTCAAAGTCGATTTCGCTCTTATTTTCTGTCGCTAAAACTTTAAGAGGTTTGCCCTCTGGGGTTTGAAAATTAATCTTGGTTGTTTCGCCGACTGCGAGTTTGTCGCCGCCTGGAATTACGCCCACAACAGGAGCATGAAAAGTACCTGTGACGTAAATATTTTGTGGCGGTGTAGCAAAAGCTTGCGGTTGAACAGTTTCGATTTGTTCTTTCGGCAAAACTTGAACGTTGACGCTGTAATTTATGTCAGAAAACGGCGAGCCACGGAGCGTTGCAAACAGCGCAAACAGCACTGGCATTTGCAGCACCAAGGGGAAGCATCCTGCTAGAGGATTACCAAATTCTTTGTATACTTTGCTCATTTCCTCCTGCTGTTTGGCAGGATTGTCTTTATAGAGTTTTTGAATTTGATCTACTCGCTCTTTCATCAACGGCTGCGCTACTTTCATGCGCCGCATATTGCGAAGAGAGCCTGCGTTGAGAGGATAAAGAGCAAAGCGAATCACGAGCGTCAGTGCTACGATCGCTAAACCGTAGCTTGGCACGATCCCGTAGAAAAAATCTAGGATCGGGAGCATGAGGTTGTTGGAGAGAAACGAGATACCGAAATCCATTCGCTTTGAGTTAATTTAGGTGCTCTATGTTTGCTGTTGAGAACTATTTTTACCCGCTGAAGGCGAGCCGCCTCAATTTTTAGGGTTTTGTCTCTATCTTAGGACATGGCCCGTCGATCGACCGCCCGGTCTGCGGGTTTGTGGTAATGAGTTTGCCAATAGTCGCAGTGACTTTACCCTGATTTGAGGGTGAAGCGGTGCGGTTATTTAGCTTGGGCCGCGTTTGCTTTTTGAGCTGCTACGGGCAGTTTTTCGTTAATGTAGTCATACATTGCTCGAAATTTCGGCATAGCTCTGAGTTCCAAGCGGCTGCCATTTTTCATGGTGAGCACCATGTCTCCGTAAGTCCCGAAACCGCGAGGTACTGTGACGATTTTGACTATATCTGAGTAGATAACGTCTGTCTGATCGCCCCCCATCCAACCGCTAGTTACGGACACTCGGCGGCTGGTGATCCGATACCGCAGCCACAGAGCTCGGACAATTGCTCCTACTGCTAGGGGGATTCCCACCACAGTCAGCCCCAGGAGTAAATTGAGGATCAAGTCTCCCGGCGCGGGGCCGCCTTCATAATATACTTCCTCTCGAATTCCCATCTAGTACCTCGGCTTCTACCAACAACTGCTCTAATTCTTGCAGAATTTCTGCATAATTGCACTCTTGTGCGATCGGACGCACGACAATTACTAAATCCCACCCGAATTTTAATCGGGGCAATAGGTGTCGCAAAGCTGCCCGAATCTGACGCTTAATCCGGTTGCGGACTACAGCGCGTTTGCTGACTTTCAGGCTAATGGAAATGCCTGTGCGAGTTGGCTGCAAGGATTTTTCGGCTGTCGGTTTGCTTAATTCGGCGCTTTTTGGTTTACGCAGAGCTCTTAAGCTGAAATGGGCCGAGTTACGGCGCATTCCCTTGCGGTATACGGCGCTGAAGTCTTTTCGGTGCTTAAGTCGGTTTGTATCGGGCAACATGGCGTAGGGCGAGCGTTGAGGCCTCTCTACCTTGATGCAGTGCTACACTGCAAGGCGGTGGCGACCTTTGCTGCGGCGAGCTTTGATTACTAATCGACCAGTCGCGGTACGCATTCTGGCGCGAAAACCCGATGTTCTTTTTCTTTTGCGGCTGGTTCCGTGCAGGGTTTGCTGTGTCATTTTGATTTCTCCCGGCTTGTTACTTTACTTTTGATTAATATTCACAATCTTCTAGTTTACCATAGAGTTGTTTTATTGGCAATAATATTTTTTACAGTTGAGATGTAATGAGAGTAAGAGTGAAGTTGCGGTATTTTTGTATTATATTAAGTATTATACCGAAACTGCGATACAATTATAAGTTACACAGACAAAGCCATCTTCTACTTAAAGTATTTCTATTCCTATTTGCTTTCGCCTTAGATAGCGGTTTAGTTAAAATTGTGAAAAAAGCTCCATTACCGTAATGACAAATTTACCTAATTTACCTAAACGTACAGACGCTCAGAGAATTGGTGTAAGTGCTGCTGACCTTCTTAATTCAGTTTTAACTAAGTTTTGTAATGTTCATCCTGTTCAACAAGATCGGGATATGGGGATTGATTTCATTTGTGAGCTTATGCAAGGAGAGTACCCAACTGGAAAGTTATTTAACGTTCAATGCAAAGGTACAGAAGAGTCTGAATTCAAAGGCGATTCAATTCGAGTTCGTATTGCAGTAACGACTATTAATTATTGGTTAATCCAGCCCAATCCAACATTTTTAGTTGTAGTTGATCGTCAAAATTACAATTTCTATTGGTCTTTCCCAAAGGATTTTCTTAGCTCGCTTAATAAAAACTGGCAAGAACAACAAACGGTTTCGATTCCAGTTCCTCTTCAAAATCGTTTTGAGCAAGATGTAGATGCACTGCCTGCTCAATTGGTATCAATAGTTAATATGCAAGCTTCAGCTACTCCTCGGCAGGGCGATTATCTGGGAACATTGAGGCTGGAATTTGACAGGTCATCCTCGCCAGAGAGAATGACTATCAAAGGATTAATGCATTACTACTTAGAAGGTAGTCGAATCGCTAATGCCAAGTGTGCATATGGAAGCCCTGGTTCTCCAGTTACAGTCTATGCACAAACATTCGGTGGTGAAGGATATAGTAAGGAAGTTAAAGCTAGAGCTTGGGGTGAGTTAAAAGGAGGAGAAGCTATCCTACTGCAAATGCCAGTTGAAAGAAATTATATTCTTAGTCATGAAACCTTTGAAAAAATATGTTATTTACTAAGCCTTGACTTTACTAATTGCGAGCTACACAAAAATCTCATGTCACGCGGAGGTTATCCTGGGGGAAGCATTTCAGTAATAGTAGACAGAAGGTCTATTTCAGCAATAGCTTGGTATGAAATACCACCAGGTAAATTAAATCTTTTCAAGGTGGATGGGCAGTGGTATGCCATTAGTCTGGTGGCTAGTAAAACAGTTTCTACGGAAACAAGGGAAAGGAGGACGGGTAGTTATCTGCATCCAGATCCGAGAAGAGAAATACTTTGGCACTATTTTGATTTGTCTGGACGCAAATACTCTTTACCCTTGAAGTTTCCAAACACGCTTTAAGTTTGACTAGCTGGTGAAGGAGATTTCGGTTTCGTTTTCACTACCATATCCCTAACTTTCCCAGATGATATTGCAAGGGCGATCGCCCTTAACCGAAAAAAATCAAATCCCAGACTTTTCAAACTTCTCAAACTCCCAGAAGTCTTGGATTTCCTCTTCTATTCACAAAAAATCAAATCCCAGACTTCTAAATTCATCCGTCTTCTTCCCTTATTTCAGTTCCACATTTACCGTAGCAGACATCCCCGGTGCAATCCGCGATTCGTATCCTTTAACGCTTTCGGCATCAAACACAACTTTCACCGGAATCCGCTGCACAACTTTGGTGAAATTTCCCGTAGCATTATCGGGAGGCAATAATGAAAATTGAGCGCCAGAAGCAGGGGAAAAACTATCGAGATGACCTTCAAACTTGCGACTACCAAAAGCATCTAATTTAATTTCTACTTTTTGGCCTGGTTTCATGTTTGCCAGTTGCGTTTCTTTGAAGTTAGCAATTACCCACAAATCGTTACTTACTATAGCCATTAACGGAGTTCCCGGCTGCACCCGCTGCCCGACTTCAACCGATTTGCGGCCGATTTGTCCGGCGGCCGGAGCAGTAATATTCGTGTAGGAAAGTTGCAGTTGAGCGTCTTTAACCGCAGCTTCCGATTGCCCGATCGCAGCTTTAGCAGCATCATACTGCGATCGACTGACTTTAGTTTGCTCGCCCGTAGCTTGCGCCTGTTGCAATCCGCCCTTTGATGCAGCAAGTTTTGCTTCGGCAGTGCTGATACCTTCTTCGGCTAGGGCGACTTTAGCTTGAGCGCTGGCGACACCGACTTGGGCGCGCGCTACTTGGGATTGAGCTTGTTTTACCCCTTCTCGAGCTTGGGCTACTGCTGCTTGAGCTTCGGTTACGCCTTCCTTAGCTTGGGCTAACCGCGCTCTAGCTTGGGCAATTCCTTGTTGGGCTGCGGTGGTTTGGCCTTGGGCTACTTCGTAGGCGGCTCTCGCTGCGTCTAGTTGCTGGCGGGCGATCGCACCTTCAGACTGCAAGCTTTCGTACCGTCTATAATCAGCTTGCGTCTTGACCAGATTAGCCTGCGCTTGTGCTAGCTGAGCTTGCGCTGCGGCAATCCCGGCTTCAGCTTCCTTCACTTTAGCTTGAGCTTGGGGAATTCCGGCTTCGGCTTGGGCGACTTTGGCTTGCGCTGCAGGTACGCCGGCTTCGGCTTCAGCAACGGTAGCTTCTGCTGCGGGTACGCCTTGCTGGGCTTCTCTTAGTGCTGCTTGGGCGGTGGAAATAGCAGCGTTTGCACCGCTGATATCTCCTTGGGCTTGGGCTGTTTTGCCTTGGCTGGTTTGAGAGGCCAGGGAAATATTGGCTTCGGCTGCTTCGGCTTCGCGGCGGGCGTTTTCTAAGGCTGCTTGGGCTTGTTGGACTTTAACTTGATAGTCGCGGGGGTCGAGTTTGATCAGCAGTTGTCCGGGTTTTACTTGTTGGTTGTCTTGTACTAAGACTTCGGCGACAGTACCGTTGACGCGGCTGCTGATTTGGTGGATGTGTCCGGCAACTGTGGCGTTTTCGGTTTCTTGGTGGATGGAGGCGTATTGCCAGTAGCGGTAGCCGAAGCTGCCTGCTGCGATCGCCCCTAGGCCCAGCGCTGCTAATATCAACGCTTTCGGGGCTTTTTTCTTGGGTGTTGCAGCCGTCGGCAGGGGTGCTTGCAGTTCTGTTTCTGCGCCTGTTTTGACTTCGGCGGGGGCGCTGATTTCTGTTTCTGGGGCGGGGATTACTGGTAGGCTTTTAGCGATGCTGTCGTCGATGGGTTTTTCTAATACGGCGACTGATTTGCTGTTGCCGTTGAGTTCTGTTGGGTTGGTTTCGTTTGTGCCTTTCACTGTATTTGACTCCTGATTCTTTAGTAAGATGTCGTTTGTTTAGAGTGCGTAGTTTTTATTTAGTAAGACGGCTTTTTTTAAGAGTGCGTAGTATTTTACGGATACTTGTAATGTAGTAGAGGTAGATGCTGCTGCACTTCACTCAAAAGATTGATTTGTCGGTTTAGGAAAGATTCAGGATCGCGATATCGATCAGTTCGGAAAAGAGTTCTCGATCGGCCTGTGAAATTCCCTCGACAGCTCGATCTCTGATTTTAGCTACCAGCGGGGGCAATACCTCTTGCAGTTCCCTGCCGGAGTCTGTCAGCCAAATGCGCCAAATGCGGCGATCGCGCGTGTCTCTCTCCCGGCGGACTAGGCCTCTTTCTTCCATGCGATCGATCACGCCTGTCAGCGTTCCGCCTACTTGTTGCAGTTTGTCGCCAATGCTGGAAGTCGGCAAACCGTCTTCTTGCCACAAACAGCAGAGTACCAGCCAGTGAAAAGGTGTTAAGCCAAAGGGTTCAAGTACCTCTTGCAGCCTGCGACTGCCTAGCTGTGCCAGAAGTTTGAGACGGTAGCCCAGGCTGTGGGGGGCGAGAACGTCGTACCACTGAGCTAGATTTATGCGCTTGACAGTGGATGCAATAACCATATGTTTATTAGTTAGCGTTCGTATTATTAGAGTATGATATTTTTTGGGGTTTTGTCAAGGGGGCGCAAGCAAATTTTTTGAGGTCGCCAGCTATGCTAAAACCGGGAATCCCCCTGGGACTTAAGTCCCAGACTAAAAGCTGAATTTGGTTGAAACCGACTAAAAAATTCAAGCTTAACTGATGGGATGCTCGATCGTTCGATCGTCGAGACTGCCACTGCTTTTTATTCCACTTAAAGTGGACTTTAGCTGTAAGCCAGGGACTTAAGTCCCTAGCGGACTCGCGGGTACACTTGCAGACTGTGGGGCTGCGGAGGATATGTAGCTTTCCATGCGATTATCGATCGCACTGTGAGCATCACCCTGCAAACCGCATGTCCGCCCTGCGAGGTGTGTTTACATTTCTTAATTTTTCTTAAACTAGAAAGGGTAAATCTACTTCCAGATCATAATTTATGTTGCTTCCAGCCGACCAACGCACCAAGTTAGACGACACCGACGACAATTTGTTCTATTCCGCTCCCCGGTTTGTGACTCACGTAGACGATGGATTCATCCAGCAACTAACCGATTTATATCGGGAACGGCTGAAACCGAATACTCGGATTTTTGATATGATGAGCAGTTGGGTTTCTCACTTGCCCGACGAGATGGAATTTGCCCATGTTGAAGGGCACGGCATGAATGAAGAAGAGTTGGCAAAAAATCGCAGACTGAATCATTATTTCGTGCAGAATTTGAACGCAAATCCCAAATTGCCGCTGCCGGATGCAGAGTTTGACGCCGTTGTCAACTGTGTTTCGGTACAGTATTTGCAGCACCCGGATGCGATTTTTGCCGAGATTCACCGGATTTTGAAGCCGGGTGGCGTAGCAATTATGAGTTTTTCCAACCGGATGTTTTATCAAAAGGCGATCGCGGCTTGGCGGGAAGGTTCCGAGGGCGATCGGGTAGAATTAGTCAAGAGTTACTTTAATTCTGTCAAAGGAGCGAATATACCCGGATTTAGCAAGCCGGAAGTAATAGTTCGCAAGCCTAACTTGCCGAGTTTTATGCAAATGCTGCGAATAGGAAGTGGCGACCCGTTTTATGCGGTAGTTGCTTACCGCCAAAGTTAATTTTTTTTAGCAGTAAGGACTTTAGATGGAGATTGAAAGCACTAAAGCCCTTACTACCAACCGCTCGAAATTTATGTTTTTTAGGTTAGGATATATTTAATATTTTATCCTAAAATATAGAAAACCAGCTTTTGCAGCGCATCACATTCGCTCCAAATATCGCTCACGTAAAACATTGTATTCGCGGTCTCCGATATCCACTAAAGTTAATTATTGAATTACTCATTTCTGGTATGAATGTTACATAAATTATAGATGACAATAAAAATGAGGATATTCTAGCTGTTTTGCTATTTGCAGCGCGACGGACTCAAGTGAAAAGCATATACTGAGTATTGTAGTTCACCCGCAATCATAAAGTAGGGTAAAACCTTGATATGAAACCATACCAGCAAATAGCTATCGACGAATGCGGCGAACCTTTAGTCCCCATTCCACCAGAACAATTTGCCTTTGAAATCCCGCACCCTTATCAAAAGTTGGGGGCTCCTTATCACAACAGCAAAGCAGATTCGCCTTACTATTTGCGGCAAGGAGTTGTAGATAGTTTAATCGCCGCTCAAACCCAGTTACAACAAAATCATCCCAAGTGGAAAATTCTGATATTTGATGCTTATCGGCCGGTCGAAGTCCAGCAATTTATGGTGGATTATACTTTCAATCAAATTGCCCTAGCTCAAGGGTGTGAATTTCCGGTTTCGGAAGACAAACGCCAAGTGATCATAGAACACGTCTATCAATTTTGGGCAGTACCGAGCCTGGATCGCGCGACGCCTCCTCCTCACAGTACAGGTGCTGCTTTAGATATAGCTTTAGTCGGTGAAAATAATCTGCAAATTGATATGGGTTCTCCGATTGATGAAATATCAGAACGTTCTTATCCCGATTATTTTGCTAACAGCAATCACCCACAAGAAGAGCAATATCACCGTCACAGGCAAATCTTAAAAAATGCGATGATAGCTGCGGGTTTTCAGCAACATCCTAACGAATGGTGGCATTTTTGTCTGGGCGATCAGATGTGGGCTTGGTTGACAAATCAAAACAATAGTGGTAGTCAATTGATTGCCCGATACGGCCGCTATTAAAATGGTACGCAATTAAATCTGGACTGGCGCACTCGCAACGTTTAAAAACCACGTTTATTGACAAAAAACCTCAGCTTTTAGGTGTTTTATTCCGCAAGAAACCCAGTTGCTGACACTCTATGCGTCCAGGACTATAAAAGCTCGATCGGCATAAATCATTTGTATCATAAGACACGGCAACTATTGCCAGCGGGGTAGCGGTAGTTTAAAATCAACGAGAGCGAACAAGTGCAGGCAATATTTGCCAGCACCGCAAACCCTAAAGGATAACTCAGAGTTCACCAAATGAAAGCACTCATCCTCTCTGGCGGTAAAGGAACACGCTTGCGTCCCCTCACCTATACGGGTGCTAAGCAGTTGGTTCCTGTAGCAAATAAGCCGATACTGTGGTACGGAATTGAAGGAATTGTGGCGGCTGGGATTACGGATATTGGGATTATTATTAGTCCCGAAACCGGGGAAGAGGTGAAGACGAAAACAGGAGATGGATCTCGCTTCGGTGCCAAAATTACTTATATCTTGCAAGCAGAGCCGGCGGGACTCGCTCATGCAGTGAAAGTTGCCAGACCATTTTTGGGCGATTCTCCGTTTATTATGTATTTAGGAGATAACTTAATTCAGAATCAGTTAGATCCGTTTTTAGAGATTTTTAACAAGCAGAAACTCGACGCTCTGATTATGCTGCGTCCCGTTCCCAATCCCTCTGCTTTCGGTGTGGCAAAAGTTGATGAGACCGGAAGAGTTTTGCAGTTAGTAGAAAAACCCAAAGTTCCGCCGTCAAATTTAGCACTGGTGGGAATTTATTTTTTTGCTCCTAGTATTCATGAAGCGATAGATCAAATTCAACCTTCGCCCCGGGGCGAACTCGAAATTACCGATGCCATTCAACAGCTCATCAATCAGGAAAAACACGTAGAAGCCTGCAATTTAGAAGGTTGGTGGCTGGATACGGGGAAAAAAGACGATTTGCTGAGTGCAAACCAAATCATTTTAGATAGCCGTATAGTAGCTTCAACTGAATTAACAGTAGATGCGAAAAGTCAAATTATCGGGCGAGTGCAAATAGGGGAAGGAACGGAAATTATTAATTCTACAGTTCGCGGGCCAGTGGTAATTGGGGAAAATTGCCGCATTGAAAATTGCTTTATCGGGCCTTACAGCAGTATTGCCGATCGCGTGACGATGATTGATGCCGATATCGAACACAGTGTAATATTGCAAGGGGCGAAAATAGTTGGCATTCACCAGCGAATTGTTGACAGCGTGATCGGGCAACGAGCTCAACTCACAAATGCGCCGGCTCGTCCAAAAGCTCTGCGGTTTATGATTGGTGATGACAGTCAAATTGAGTTATAGCAATCCTTGCAGAAGCCGTAAACTTTTTACCCCACCCCAACCCTCCCCTTGGTAAGGGGAGGGATTAAGAAATTCACAAATGATTTAGGATGGCTATAGCTTAAATTCAGATATTGCCAATATCGGAAGCAATAATCTTGATGTAACAAGAGATGAATTTTCTTGTGGGGAGTAGGGTTGGGCATCCTGCCCGCCCTGGAACACGCATCTTGCCTGTTCCACAATTATTCACACAGCAAAGCTGCCTGTTCACAATTAGTTATAATGATTGCAACAGCAATGATGCCTGTTCCATAATAAGTCATAGTAAGTTATCTAAAGGAGAGGAAAGTTTGCAGTACGAAGAAATACCAACTCAACAGATAATACATAAATTGCGACAAACTTTGGAGCCGCGAATTGGTATTGCTGAGCAGTCTCTGTTGGGAACCGAAAATAGTGCGATCGCCCAAAATGAAGATGACGAAGACATCGCCCTTTTAAAAGCAGGTTTCGACATTTATAACATCCCCATTACCTCTTACCAAAGGCGACTCGGTTCCGCAGTCATAGCCGTTAGAAAAATAGTCCGAAAATTGCTCAGACCCGTACTAGAACGCCAAGTTATTTACAATTTCGCTAATACCCGCGTAGTTCAAACACTGAGCATTCAATTGCAAAAATTGCAAGAAAATCAGCAAACTATAGAGAAAAAAATTCAATCCGACTTCAGCAGCGCATCTCCCGAAGTTACAGCACAGCTTGAGACTCAACAAAGAGCGATCGCAGCTTTTCAGTCGGAAATAGAGCAAATTAAAGAAGTGCAGCAGCAACATACTGCTATTTTAGAGAAGATTACGGCTGAATTGCTCGATCGACAACAATAAAGCATCAAAGATGACAACACTGCCCATATGCTCGTTAATTATAGTCAACTATAACGGTCTGCGCCACACGAAAGATTGCTTAAAATCTCTACAAAAACTTGCGTATCCCGAACAGCAACTAGATTTAATTGTAATTGATAATTGCTCTCAAGACGATTCCGTTACTTCCCTGCGCGAACTATTTCCAAAAGTTCGGATTTTTGTCAACTCCGCCAACAACTTTGCTAAAGCCCTCAACCTCGGCATCAGCGCGGCAAAAGGAGGATATATCGGCTTTCTAAATAACGATGCTACCCTAGACAGTCGCTGGTTAGAGATTCTTGTAAAACGGCTAGAAACTAATAAAGAAGTAGGTGCGACTAGCGGCAAATTGCTGTTTAAAGACGGGCAGATTAACAGCGCTGGCATTCAGCAATTGCCTAATTTTTATTGGAAAGATGTCGGTTTTGGCGAAAAAGATTCGGGACAGTACGATACAGAACGGGAAGTCGAAGGGCTTTGTTGGGCGGCTGTGCTTTTTCGCAGAGAATGTCTCGAAGATGTGGGATCGATAGATGAAGATTTTGTCATGTATTTTGAGGATGTAGAGTTTGCCAAACGCTGCCACAAACGCGGTTGGAAAATGCTTTATAGTCCCGCAGCTATCGCCCATCACGAATATAGGGGTTCGAGTAAAGGAAGCAAACTTACCGAGTATTTCTGCAACCGGAATCGGTTTTTGTATTTGGCAAAACATGAACCGTTGCAATTAGTCAAAGGAATTCATACTTCTGATTTTTTTACTAACAAGCAGTACGATTTGCTGTTTGAGAGTTTATTTGTAGCGATTAAAAAGCTGCTGGATTATCAGAAACCAGAAATCATTGAAACTGTATTGCCACAGTTGTCGGAAAAGTTGGCGGTGATTTACAGTCGGATGAAGATCGATCGCATTTTGTCTCGATTGCAGGTGGTTCGGGGCGATCGCAAAATGTCGATCGCCATTTACGATCACGGGCTGCATTTTATTGGTGGCGGTCAAAAATACGTCGCGACCATCGCCTCGCTGCTACAAAATGAATTTGACATTACTTTTATCGCCAACAAACCAGTTGCTGTTTCCGACTTAGAATCGTGGTACGGACTTAACCTTTCAGGGTGCAAAATTAAAATTATGCCCTTGGCGTTTTACGAGAAACGCGGAATGCAGTGCATCGATTCCAGCATCATCGTGGAAGATATGGAAAATCCCTTTGATGAAATTGCCAGAGAAAGCAAAAACTACGATATTTTTATCAACGCGAACCAACTGGAAAAAGTTAAGCCACTGTCGCCAATCTCAATATTTTTCTGCCACTTTCCCAATACCTTCCGCAACCGTCACTTTGCTGTCGATGACTACACTTTCATTATTGCCAACAGTCAATTTACTGTTAAGTGGTTGGAGAAACGCTGGAACATACAGCCAACTTTTCTGCTTTATCCGCCCGTGGAAATGGCAACAGTTAAAGTTCCGAAAGAAAAAATAATTTTGGCTGTGGGACAGTTTGAAGCTGGGGGAACAAAAAAACAAATTGAACTAATTAAAGCTTTCCGCTGTTTGCTAGCAGATTATCCCAAAGAACTTCAAGGATGGCGACTAATTTTAGTGGGCAGCAGCATTCCGAAAAATCCTTATTTAAAGACTGTTCAGAATTTATTGAAGCAAGATTCAAGGGCGATCGAGCTAAAAGTCAATGCTGACTTTGATGAGGTAAAATCGCTTTATGCTAGAGCGAGTATATTTTGGCACGCCTGCGGTTTGGGTGAAGTCAATCCTCAAAGATTTGAACATTTCGGTATGGCGACTGTAGAAGCAATGCAAAATAGTTGTGCTCCGATTGTTTTCAACGGTGGCGGCCAACCGGAAATTGTCGAACATGGGCGATCGGGCTTTTTGTTCAATACCGTTGAGGAACTTTGCCAGCATTCACATCAACTAATTGTTAATCCCGATTTGCTAGCAGAACTTCAAGCTGGCGCACAGCAACGCAGTCAGAAGTTTAGACTTGCACATTTCGATAAAAAAGTCAATAGTTTTTTTGAGATTATTCACCAAGAGTATGCTACAATTCGGCTGCCAAATCCTGCCGATATAGCTCAAATGCTCGATCGAACTTAAAGGCTAATTCAAGCGTGTCTAACCCACTTTTAATCAATTTATCATTCTTAACACCCGAACCAACGGGAATCGGGACTTACGCCGCTAATCTTTTCCCGCAACTGCAACAGCTAGAACCAACATTACTCGCTTCCCAGCAACTTGAAAATTATACTTGCTATCAAATCCCCGACACTCTGACACCGAATCGCGGCCCTAAAGGACAAATTAACAGGCTGCTGTGGACTCAGTTTGAGTTACCTAAAATTTACAAAAAATTGCAGTCCACCCTCATGTTTTCCCCAATTCCTGAAGCACCTTTGTATTCCGGCTGCCGCTACATCGTCACAGTTCACGATTTAATTCCTTTGCGATTTCCCCGACGGTTTTCTCGTTTAACAGCTTATTTCCGCTACTACATACCGCAGGTTTTGGGGCAAGCAGAACACATTATTTGCGATTCTCAAGCAACGGCGGCAGATGTTGCTAATTTTTACCAAATTCCGCCTAAAAATATGACCGCAATTCCCCTAGCTTGCGATAATATTAATTTTAGATATCTCGACTTGCCCGCCAAAAATTATTTTCTTTATACGGGCAGACACGATCCTTACAAAAACTTAGAAAGATTAATTGCTGCATTTGCGAGTTTGCCCGATCGCGCAAATTGCGAATTGTGGCTAGCAGGGCCTCCCAATGCCTACACGCCGCAGTTGACAGCACAAGTTGAACAATTAGGTTTACAATCTTTGGTAAAATTTCTCGGTTACGTTCCCTATTCTCAATTGCCCGTACTGATGAATCAGGCGATCGCCCTAGTTTTCCCTACACTGTGGGAAGGATTCGGCTTACCAATTTTAGAAGCAATGGCTTGCGGCACACCAGTCATCACATCCAACCTATCATCGATGCCAGAAGTAGCCGGAGATGCGGCATTATTAGTCAATCCTTACAGCGTCGGAGAAATAGCCGAAGCCATGCAAACAGTAGCCACAGATTCAAAAGTGCGATCGAACTTAAAAACTGCTAGTTTAGCCAGATCATCTCAATTTAGCTGGAATAAAACCGGAAAAGCAACCGCCAACATCTTACAGCAATATCTTTAAATATCCCTCTCTTCCTTTCTCCTCTCTGCGTCCTCTGCGCCGTCTGCGGTTAAAAAAACTCCCACCAAAAAACCGCAATCTACATATTATCCCATGCCCAATTCCCAATCTAACTTACTGATCAACCTTTCTTTCCTAATTTCCAAACCAACTGGCTTAGCGATCTACGCCAAAAACCTATTTCCCCATCTAAAACCCCTCAATCCAACATTACTAACAGCCGAAAATTTTCCCAATAGTAACTGCTACCAAATTCCCGCCAATCTCACACCAGAACAAGGAACCAAAGGACACATCAACCGATTGCTGTGGACACAAACTCAACTTCCCAAAATTTACAAGCAGCTAAAATCTAACCTGTTATTTTCGCCAATTCCCGAAGCTCCTTTATTTGCAGGTTGCCGCTATATAATTACAGTACATGACTTAATAGCGCTGCGATTTCCCCGCCGCTTCGATCCTCTGACACCTTATCACCGCTACTACATTCCCCAAGTGCTGCGACAGGCTCAACACGTCATTTGCGACTCTGAATCAACTGCCAAAGATATCACTAATTTTTGCAATATTCCTACTAATTTAATTACGCCAATTTTCCCCGGATACGATACCAGTTTTTTTCGTTTTCTAGACTTACCAACAAGCAATTATTTTCTTTATATCGGGCGCCACAATCCATATAAAAATGTGCAGCGAGTGGTAACAGCGTTTGCTGCTTTGCAGCAGAATTCCGAGTACGAATTGTGGATAGCAGGTTCGGAAGACAAACGCTATACGCCATTGCTGAAGGCGCAAGTTCAAGAATTGGGGTTGGTTGATCGAGTAAAATTCCTAGATTACCTCCCCGCAGCCGACTTGCCCAAAGTCATCAACCAAGCGATCGCCCTGGTTTTCCCCAGTCTTTGGGAAGGATTCGGACTCCCCGTGCTCGAAGCCATGGCCTGCGGCACTCCTGTAATCACTTCTAACCTGTCTTCAATGCCCGAAGTGGCTGGGGGTGCAGCATTATTAGTAAACCCCTACAGCGTCGAAGAAATTGCCTCTGCTATGCACCAGCTTGCAGTCGATGCCAAAGTTCGATCGCACTTGCGGGAGCTCGGTTTAGCCAGAGCAAAACAATTTAGCTGGGAAAAAACAGGTCTGGAAACTGCTGCTATTCTCGATCGATATCTTTAACGAGGGAAGAAGGAAGAAGGAAGAGGGAAGAAGGAAGAAGTCAGTAGGTAGATTAATGCCCCATGCCCCATGCCCAATTCCCAATTCCCCCTCCCCCTGACAGCCTGAGTGAGGGACTGTAGCCCCTTTTACTTATTGATACCCAACTGATCGCCGCGCTTGTACTGCTGATAAGCAGCAAAAAACAGCCCCGACAGAGTAACAAAGATTAGGCCCAGAACAATACCTGAAAGCAGCGGTTCTACCATGAGATCTCCTTAACGTTAAGATTTAACAACCTATTTTTAATATTACCAGCACTTACACAGATGAATTTTCCAAAAAACGCCCTTCCGGGAGTATGAGATCTTGCTCTCCCCGCTGCGAACGATTAAGCTATGTTATGAGAAATAAATTTTCTTGTAGATACTATTTTTAATAGCACTCCTTTGAATAACCAACTTGCCAGGAATGAAATTAAAAACCCGCTCGAGCGACTAGCCATATTTGGGGTAGCGGTGTTGCTTGCCATCATCTTGGCAATGATCGCAATTCGTCAGTTTCAAGTCGCCGATCCTTACGTCAAAAGCGTACTATCCCTCACGGGCAACCCGTTTCAGGGTTCTGCCATCTTTCAAATGAACTGTGCGGGCTGTCACATATCCGTTTCAGACAGTCAAGTCGGGCCCAACTTGCACGGAGTGTCCGAGCGCAAATCCGAATTCGATCTGATCCGGCAAGTCACCAGCGGGCAAACCCCACCAATGCCGCAGTTTCAGCCGAGTCCGCAAGAAATGGCCGACTTGCTGAAATATCTCGAACAAATTTGACCAAAGAAGGGGAACGGAATTCGTTCCCCTTCTTTGGCAAAGCCTCGAAGCATGGGTTTCGAGGCTCTGCTTTCAGTTAGTCCGTCTCTGGTGGGCCGACAGGCAAGTGTAGGATCTGTTGCAACTGCCGAGTTTTATCTGCAGACTAAACCAGCAAGCTAAAACTCTGAGCCGATAACTGGCTCGGCTGTACGCCCGTCACTATAGCCAAAATCTGGTCGCTGTTGGCGATTCCGATCGCCGTCGAGCCATTAGTTTCGGTCAATGACAGTTGATTGAAGTCCAAGCCTCCGAGCAACCCGATCGAATCAACTCCTGCGGTGAAGTTGATAATGGTGTCAATTCCTCCGCCCGCTGACAAGACAAAGCCATTGCTGCCACTGCCACCGACGAAGGTATCGCTGCCAATGCCGCCAAAGAGCAAGTTATCGCCGGTGTCAGCAAAGAGCAAATCATCGCCGCTGCCGCCAATTAAGGTATTGTTACCCTCGCCGCCGCAGAGAGTGTCATTGCCTTGATCGCCAAATAGCACATCGTCGCCAGCGCCTCCCAAAATTACGTCCTCGGCTTTGCCCCCGTACAATAAGTCATTGCCTTCGTCGCCAGAAAGAGAGTCATTGCCACGATTGCCATAAATCGTATCGTTACCGCGATCGCCAAAAATCAGGTCAAACCCTTTGCCACCGAAGAGAGTATCGCTATCGATGCCTCCGTAGACAGTATCGTTGGCCGTATTGCCATTAATGTAGTCACCGCCCCCTCGGCCAAAGATCAAATCGTTGCCGCCCAATCCGAAGATAGAGTCACTGCCGGCACTACCCACGATCGTATCGTCGCCGTTAGGACCATTGATCACATTACCCGCTGAAGAAGTGCCGGGTTCATTGGGAGTAGCGATTCTGGGGAAGTTCTCAGGGCAAACCAAATCTGTCGGTACAGGTGCAGGAGTCGGCGTCGGTACAGGTGCAGGCGTCGGTGTCGGCGTCGGTACAGGTGCAGGCGTCGGTGTCGGCGTCGGTACAGGTGCAGGTGTCGGCGCCGGTGCAGGTGCAGGTGTCGGCGCCGGTGCAGGTGCAGGTGTCGGCGTCGGTACAGGTGGTAGTGGTGGCGGGGTCGGAGTCGGCGTCGGCGGAGTCGGCGTCGGCGCTGGGAAGTTCCCGAAGTTGATGCCAGTGACAATAGCGCCCGAAGTTAGGGTGATGTCGGCGGGTTGGGGTGTGCTTTGGGTAAACCCAGTTTGGTTGACTTCCCGGACACGGTAGGTTCCCGGCGTTAGGTTTGCGAACAGGTAGTTACCACTGTTGTCTGTGGTAGTAGTAACAGGAGCAGGAGCAGTTCCAGCTACAACATTGGTTAACTGAATTTGGAAGTTGGGTAAACCCGGTTCTCCAGCATCCTGAGTGCCATTGTTGTTGGTGTCTTGGAACTTCAGACCTTGGATCGCTCCGGGTTGGGGCAGGAAGTTGCCGAAGTCAATGCCCGTGATGTTATCGGAGGGATTAACCGTAACGGGGGCGGGGTTAGGGGTCGTCTGCGTCCAGCCGTTTTGCTGGACTTCCCTTACCTGGTAAGTACCTGCGGGTATATCTCGGAGAGTGTAGTTGCCCGCTGCATCAGTGATGGTAGTCGGTTCGCCCTGCTGAAAGATGCCATCGGGATTGATACTGTCGAGGAATATTTGCCAGTTACCCAGCCCCAATTCTCCGGCATCCTTAACGCCGTTGTTGTTGAGGTCATTGAATTTTTGACCGCTGATTGTGCTCGACTGGAAGTTGCCAAAGTTGATATTAGCGATGTCTTGACCGCTGGTGACAGTGATGTCATCCGGGTCGGGGGTAGTTTGCGTCCAAGTAGGCTGCAACACTTCCCGCACCTTGTAGGTTCCTGCTGACAAATCGAGGAATTTGTAGTTGCCTGTGGCATCGGTGAGGGTGTTCGGTTCCCCGGTGTCGAGAGTGCCGTTATCGTTGGTATCTAGGAAGAATTGCCAATTGGCAAGCCCTAGTTCCCCGGTATCTTGTACCCGGTTGTTGTTGAGGTCATTGAACTTCAGACCACTTATCGAGTTGGGCTTGAAGTTGCCGAAATTGTTGTTTTGGGAGTCTGTGCCACTGGTGACGGCGATCGTAAACGCGCCGGGAAGAGTAGGCGTAGCTGCATTGACCGGGGGTACAGTTTGCGTCCAGCCTGTTTGTGGCACTTCCCGCACTGTATAAGTGCCGGCTGGCAAGTTGGTGAACTGGTAGTTACCGGCGACATCGGTGACGGCGGCGTTAGTGCCTGTTTCGGCGGCTACTGCGTCTTGGACGCCGTTGTTGTTGGCATCCAGGTAGATTGTCCAGCCTCCTAGGGGTTCTTCTGCTGGCGCTTCTTGGATGCCATTTTTGTTGAGATCGTTAAATTTAATCCCGCTGATTTTGCCCAACTGGAAGTTGCCGAAGTCTTGAGCCGTAATGTTTGTGCCACTGACTGGGTTAATTGGATAAAAAGTCGGGCCTGCGGTTTGTGAGAAACCAGTCGGTACGTCTTCTCTCACAAAGTGCCTACCGGAGCCGACGTTGGCAAAGCTATAAGTGCCAGCAGCCGCAGGTGCGGTGCCTGTAACTTGAGACGCGATTTCCGCGTCGCCTGTATCTAAAGTGCTGTTATTGTTAGTATCTTTGAACAAGCGAACGGTGGTGCCGTTGAGCGGCGTGTCATCAGCAGAGAAGCCGTTGCCTGTGAGGTCGGTGAATTTGGTGCCGCTGACGGTGATGTTTTGGAAAACGCCGAAGTTTTGGGCGGTGACGGGAGTACCGCTTTGGGCGCTAACGAGAATTGCGGCAGCGGGGAAAGAGATGCTGGAGTTGGCTGGGGCCGTGGCTTGTATCAGGTAATTGCCGGGGCCGATATCAGCAAATGTGTAATCTCCGGCTCCTGCAGTGGTTTGTGCAGTGCCGACAACAGTATCTGTGCCGACTTCTAGCGTACCGTTGGCGTTGGTGTCTTTGTAGAGGTTGACCGTGACGCCGTTTAATACGGTGTCATCGGGCGTGAAGCCGTTGCCCGCGAGATCGGTGTAGGTTTTGCCCGCGATCGATGTCCGTTGGAAGTTGCCGAAGTTGGCACCGGTGACATTAACAATACCCGTATTTGCCGGAGTCGGGCCGAGGGTCTGCACCCAAGCATTCTCAGGCGTTCCAGCGGGCGCGGCTTCTGTAATCGGAGTATCTGTTTTTACGTCGCGGAGGATGTAAGTGCCGTCGGCTGCGGTAGTAGCGCTCTTCGTGCCTACAGAAATCACCCAGCCGGGAAGACCTGGTTCAGTCGCCGCGGCACCTTGCAGGCTATCCCCGTTAAGGTCGTTGAATTTAACCCCTGTGACGATCGGGCCGTATTCATAAGCACCGATATCAACACTAGCGCCGATCGTCCGAGGAAAGCCAGCTCCCCGCTGGTCAGTTGCCCCGGCAGCCACAGCCGCGGCGGCGTCGCCGCCATCGATCGCCGGATTAGGAGTCCCAGTGCTGTCAGCCAAAGCATAAGTCAGGGGAACGCCTGTAGCCTGGTTCAATCCTGCGGTAGGGGCGATGACATTTGCTAGAGGAACGGTCAGTTGCTGGGTGGCTGCGAAGCCAGTGCTGCCAGCAAGATTCCCGATCAAATTGTTGATACTGGTGGCAGCGAATGCCCCGAACACGTCGGGACTTGCGCCGCCAAGATTGCCTGCGACGATCGAATTTAGGACATTCACAGTACCGCCATTCGTCGCAATCCCCCCGCCGTTGGCAACAGCAGGATCCGTACCAGCACTATTGCTAGTAATGGTGTTGTTAGTCAGAGTTGCTGTAGCGCCGCTGTTGACAAAAATCGCGGCCCCCGCAGCCTGTCCCGGTGTCGCCCCCGCACCGCCAGCCGCGCCTCCCGTTGCTGTGTTGTTGAACAAAGTGCTGTTGTTCAGGGTCAAACTGCCAGCATTAACAAAAATTGCGCCTCCCAAACCAGCACCGCCGCCGCCACCGGTGGCGCTGCCGGTGCCGCCCGGGGTAAAAGCTCCGAGAGGCGTGCTGGCTCCGCCTGCGGTACCGCTGCCGCCTCCGCCACCGAAGCCGCCGACACCACCGTTGCCGATCGCACCGACCGCAGCAGGGGCAGTAGCAGTACCACCAAAACCGCCAGCGCCGCCACCGCCACCAAAGCCGCCAGCACCGCCAGCACCGCCAGCACCGCCAGCGCCGTTGCCAACAACTCCAGTACCGCCAGCACCGCCAGCACCGCCAGCACCGCCCCCACCGCCGAGGACGCCTACCGCACCGCTACCGCCTGCGCCGCCTGCGCCGCCAGTACCGCCTGCGAAGGTAGTGCTGCCACCAGGACCGCCCGGACCGCCTTGGCCGCCGGGAACGCCCGCTCCAAAAGTATTGTTAACGCCAGCGCCACCACTACCAGCATTGGGTGCAGTAGCAGTACCAGCAGCACCAGGACCGCCCGCAGTTGTGAAGTTGAAGCCAGCAGTGCCACCGAAGAGGGTGCCAAAATCAGCGCTGCCACCAGCACCCGCTGGGGCTACCGCTGCTGCCCCAGCGCCTCCTGTAGCGGTGTTGGCAGTAAAGGTCACGCTGTTAACTGTGACAGCTCCGTTGTTGATAAATAGTGCGCCGCCCATACCGGCCCCACCGCCACCGCCGGCTGTACCGGCACCACCCACAGCGCTACCGTTGGCAATTGTCAGGTTAGAAATGCTGACAGCAGCACCGCTGTCTACAGAGAAGCCCCGGTTAGTGTTGAGATTTAGGGTGAAACCGCCACCGGTCAACGTGATGGGGTTAGTAATTCTGGGCAGAACTTCTCCGGGGGCGAAGGTGATGTCGCCAGTGATGGCAATCGTGTCGGTGTCGGTCAAAACATTTGCCACCAGAATCTTATCGCGCAGTTCGCCAAATGTGGCGACTAAAACTGCACTGTAAGCTTCCCTCGCCTCCGCAGAAAAAGCCAAAGGTGTTTCAATGTTTCCCGTAGTTACTTCGAGTTCCCAGTCTCCACCCAGTGCCGCACTGCCGGTCAAGTTATCGGAAGCGGCAATATTTGCTCCCGTGAGCTGGCTCAGCCTTTCCACGAAAGCCACACCGGCTTCTGTGGCGGCGACGTTGCAACCGTAAAGCAGAATTTCGGGTTTAGCTGTAATTGGAGAGTTAGAGTTTGCCTCAGTTGTTGGCAAAGCAAACCATGTTTCTAAATAATTGCGGTAGCTTTCAATGTTGCTGAGATTTAGTTCTGTTGCTCCCAGTTGCAAGCTGGCTGCTGCGCCGTGAGACAAAATGTGAAGGGCTGCAATGTTTTGCCGCTGTTTAAGTGTTTCGGCGATTTGCTCAATGCCGTCGCGATCGGCTTTCAGAATAACAATTTCTGTATCGGGATTGACCGTTTCTGTTAAACTTTCGCAATCTTTAACTTGTGAATCTGCAAAAACTATCTGGTGTTTCGGTTCTTTATAAAGTTCCACGTTCAAATCCTCCTGGTACACGCACACATCAAATTCATATCACAAACCAACCGCAACAGCGATCGAGCTTTTCTGCTGCAGATGAGAGTCGTTGGCGAAGCCCTCGAAGAGGAGCGCCCCTAACTTTCACCTAAATTGAATATTGACAAAAACGTTTTTTTATGCTTCCCTGCCCTAACTGAGTTAGTTTGATTGTTTAGAAGTTTTAAAGGGAGATATTGTTCCGGCTGTTCCAATAATGTTGGAGAAGATTTGTGCGCTGTTTATTGATCTGCCCGAGATGGAGAAATTACCAGATTTTATAAAAAATGTCAATCTAATAGTTAACTGATGACGATCGATATTTGTGAGTCAAGAGTTATCAATCACGATTATTAGCTGTAAGCTGATATTATTTGGTAGTGGTTGGCTGCTGAATGATATGTATGTGCAATCTAACAACCGCAATCAAATTGCTTGGTAGTAAGCAATACAAGTCCTCTGAGTTTTATGAGGACTTGCATTCCTCACTAGAAGCGTGATAACGGTAATTTTACAGGAATAGATATGGTGACTCATGACTAACATTCCTGGAGCCTGTTAGACTCAATAAACAGGCTAGAATAAATAAAATTCTGCCTGTCAGTACCGAGTATTAACTATTCCAAGTTGGTGCGTGCAAGACTCACTAATTACCAAGTTTCTTCATCGGGATTATTGGAATTGCTCCAGATTTCCACATCTAAATCATTGAGATAAATCAGAGCACTTTCAATCTGTTTACTTGTACCGTTAAGTTCCAAATCAAACCAGCCATCATCTAAAGTTTTGACACCTAACAAAGCTGCATTAAAATTCACCGTCAAACCGTATTCAGAAATCAAGTTAGAGATCACAGGTTCCTGATGGTACTCTTTAGGAACACGAATGCGAATGCGGGTTTGAGTTGGTCTGCTGTCACCGCTATCAGATTGGGGGATATCAGATTCTTGGGTTCTGTGAAAATTGCCGATCGCCTCAAATTCAGATTCGCTAGTGTTGTGAGCTAACATTTGGGCCTCCTAATGTTTTTTTGAGTTTACATTTTGCACCAATATCTTGTAGAGTGCGGATCTGCGAGGTTTTCGAGCTTCCAAGCTGATTGTCGATAGCCACGCACCCTACTAATGACTAACAACTGCGTATAGCCTACAGCCTAATGACTGATGATTATTCTTCAACCTCCTTAATGCTAGTTTTTCGTTCCAAAATCTCCTTAAGCACAAGGGTAATAACTCCTAAAAAACCTAGAATTACCGCCGCTGAAAATGCGGCTTGTGTCGCATACTGCTTGTAAGCATCCTCTACAAACAAAGGCAAAGTTTGCGTTTTTTTAGCAATATTTCCCGAGACCACAGAGACGGCTCCAAATTCTCCCATTGCTCTAGCATTGGTCAAAATTACTCCGTAAAGCAATCCCCAGCGAATACTGGGAAGGGTGACATTCCAGAAAATTTGCCAGTCATTTGCTCCCAAAGTTTTAGCTGCCTCTTCTTGATCTGTACCGACTTCTTCCAAAACGGGAATTACTTCGCGGGCCACAAAAGGCAAGGTAACAAAAGCAGTAGCCAGTACCATTCCAGGGAAGGCAAAAATAACCTTGATATTAGCCCCCTCCAGCCACGGTCCGAACCATCCCACCCGACCGTAAAGCAGTACAATCATTAAACCTGCAACTACGGGTGATATGGCAAACGGCACGTCTAAAATGCTGATTAATAGCGTGCGACCGGGAAATTTATTGCGGCCGATTACCCAGGCTGCACACAAACCAAAAACTGTATTTACAGGCACAACTATCAGAGAAATTATCAGGGTAAGTTGGGCTGCATGCAGAAAATCGGGTGAGGTTAAGTTAGAAAGAAATGGTTCAAATCCTTTGCGGAAAGCTTGGTAAAAAACGTTGAGCATGGGGATGAATAAGACGAGAGCAAGATAGCCGCTCGCAATTCCGATTAAAGTTGGTTTTACCCAGGCTTTCTCCTGACTCCGACTAGAACCCGCAGGCGGAAATTTGTAATCAGCGGGTGAATTGATATTAGCCGTCATAGCGTCTTCTCCATGCTTGTAATAGATTAATTGCGAACAGCATTGCCAGAGAAATACCTAACAGGATAGTGCCGATAACTGTTGCTCCTGCATAGTCGTACTGTTCCAATCTTTGAAAAATTAATACGGGCGCGATTAAATCTTTGAAGGGTATGTTAGAAGCTACAATTACAGTAGAGCCATATTCACCAACGGCTCGCGAAAATCCGAGGGCAACTCCGGTTAAAATAGACGGAAATAACGGGGGTAAAACTACTCGCCAGAAAGTTTGAAATTGAGAAGCACCCAAGCACCAAGCTGCTTCTTCGATGTCTTTTTCCATCTCGTTTAAAACTGGCTGTACAGTCCGCACGATAAAGGGCAAGGAAATAAAGATCATGGCTATTCCTACGCCCAAGCGAGTAAATGAGATCTTGATTCCCAAGGGTGCAAACAGCCCGCCGATCCAGCCGTTATCGCTGTAAACTGTGGCGAGGGTTAAACCGGCGACGGAGGTGGGCAGTGCAAAAGGTAAATCGACTGCTGCATCGACAACCCGTTTTAAGGGAAAGTCGTAGCGGACTAATACCCAGGCAATTAATGTGCCGAATACTCCGTTAATTAATGCCGCCATTAAAGCCGTAAAGAAGGTGACATCGTAGGCGGAAAGAGCGATCGGACTGGTGGCAATTGCCCAAAATTCGGCGGGGTTTGCTGTGCTGGCTTTCAGCAGCATTGCTGCAACTGGAAGCAATAGCATTAAGCTGAGGTAGCCTAGGGTGATTCCCCAAGGTAATGTGATTTTGCCGATCGCCTTTTTGATATTGTCGATCGGAGACTCATGGTTGCTGGTTGGAGATGATACAGCCATAGGTGAATAGTTTTGAGTTCGCAAGAATAGTGAATCTTTTAGCTCCCCGACAACTTCGAGGAAGTCGGGGAGCTGAGCCTTCTGTTTTTTTACTGTTTAATTGAACCTTGGATTTTGTCAAAAACAGCTCCGTCATCGAAGAATTTCTGCTGAATATCTTTCCACCCTCCTAAGTCTTGAGCTGTAAATAGGGTTTTGATGGGGGCATATTTTTTGACAAATTCTGGTTCTGCCGCTACTGTCGCATCTACTGGGCGGAAGCCTACTTTGGCAAATTCTCGCTGAGCTTCTGGGGTGTAGAGAAACTTGACAAATGCTTCGGCGACTTCGCGAGTACCGTGTTTATCAACGTTTTTATCGACGATGGCAATCGGATTGTCGATCGAAACATTGACTTCGGGAATAGTATAAGTCGGTTTTTCGCCTTTCTCACCTGCCAGAAGAATCTCGTTTTCGTAGTTAATTAAGGCGTCGCCTTGCCCTTGTTTGAAAAATACATCCGTGGCTTCGCGGGCATCTTTAGTCAGAATCGGGACGTTTTTGTAGACTTTGCTAGTAAAGTCTAATGCTTTGGTTTCGTCTCCTCCGGTTTTAACAACCGAGCCCCAAAGTGCGAGGAAATTCCAACGGGCAACGCCTGATGTTTTAGGATCGGCAGTAATCACTTTTACTCCCTCTTGGCTTAAATCTTCCCAGGTTTTGATGTTTTTGGGATTGCCTTCGCGGGTGACTATTGCTCCTACGGATTTACTGACTATGCCTTCGTTGGGGACTTCTTTTTCCCACCCGGGCTCAATGAGTCCAGCTTTTTCGATTTTTGCGGTGTCGAGGGCGAGGGCTAGGTGTACGATGTCTGCTTCTAAACCGTCAATTACGGCCCGAGTTTGGGAACCGGAACCGCCATAGCTTTGGTTAAAAGTGACGGTTTGACCCTTTTCTTTTTGCCACTGTTCTACGAATTTGGGAATTATGGCTTCGTGGGCGGCTTTGGTGACGGCGAAGGATACTAGGGTTAATTCTACGTTGCCTTTGTTGGCTGCTGGGCTAGCACCGCCTGGAGTAGCACCGCCTGGAGTGGCTGCGGGGTTGTTGGTGCTTCCTTGGCCGCAGGATGCAACGGCGAGACTTAATGTTATTCCGACTAAAAATAGGGACACAAATCTTTTCAGGGCAGTAAATGATTGATTTGTGCTGGCTGATGACTGTTGTCGCCAGCAAAGGTGTTGATTTAGGCGTTGCCACGGACTCATTATATTTGTTCCTAAGCGAGAAAGTACGGTTATTGGGTCGGAATACCGTAATTATGGTTGTGAAGTATGATTATAGACAAGAGCGAGTCAAAAGGCAACAAAAAAAATGAATTGGAGGAACTCAGGGTCGATCGCATATCCTGAAGTCTTTTCCATCGGTGCTTTCGATCCAGATTTGGGGTAAAATGTAAAGTGTATAAATACTATAATTGAGTTAAGGTGGTCAACTTGCGCGGCTGCACGATACGCCCTACGACTACCATCGGCCGATCGCCCAAATGTAATAGCCCTGCCAAGAGTCGCCGCCCCAGCGAGATATGCCTGACTCGCGCGATCGTCCTTAACTAAGAAAAAGTTTTAACTGGTATGTCCTTACCCCGCCCAGTCTCAGACACCCTAATTGAACTGTTGAAGCCTGTAGCCTCTGAATTGGGAGAAAGATTGGGAGCAAGCGCTGTCAACGAACGCTATGCAGAAATTGAACCTTCTGGTTCTTCAGCTTTAAACCAGCAAATCAAAAAAGACCCTCGCTGGATTAAAGCACAAATGAAATATTTGCAGCGTCAGCAGGCAAGAGAACAAGAATTAATCGCCCTCGCGGGCGCAGAAGAAAGGGTAAAGGAAGAACGGGCTAATCGAATTAAGGCACAAGAAGTAAGAGATAAGCGGGCAATTAGCCGGCTTTGCCGCGACTTAATGCGGGAGTTTCAATCAGAAGCAATTCGAGTTAAGCTGAGCGAAATTCAAACTATTTGGGACAGGGACAACTGGTTTTCTAATTTGAGCAGGCAGGAAACTGAACAGATTTTGCAGCAGCAGCAGCACCGATTGCTGCTGTTAGTTGCTCCCGCAAAAATTAGCCAAGATTGCCCTGATTCGTTCCGCCACAATCTGAATATCGAGCTGCCGGCTAAGTTAAGAGCTTTTTTGAACCAGCACTACCCCCCCCATGGAGATTTATGCCCGGTTCAGTTTTACGGAGACTATTTCAAAAAAGCGATTTCTGATATTGATGTGGAGCGGTTGCAGACAGTGTTGTCTCCCGTACCGACAGCTATACTGTACAGCGATATCAGCGATTATGAAGTTAATTTTCATGTGGGTTTTTGGGGAGTCATCAATCAGAGCGTTTCTCTAGTGGCAATGCAGCCTTGGAATTGGGAAGAAGTTTATCACCACTTGGAGGCGGAGGGGAAAGACAAAAAGCTGAGTCTGCGGATTATTAGGCAAATAATTGTGACTATTCACAAGTTATTGGCGGCTTTTTTAGCTGATTTGTATTATTTAAATATCGATTTTACTCACGAACCTCAGTTATTTAAATTAGAGGGGGAATTTGCTCAGGAATGGTTTTCTAAAGATTGGGCACAACCGTATATTGAAACTCTTAAAGAAATTCAGGAGCAACAGCGAATAGTTTATAAGGGAGAGATGCGGCGGCTGGCGCTGCGAGAGGCGAAAGCTAAGGCGGAACGCCAGCGTTTGGAAGAGGCTGAACTCAAACGCAGAGAGGAATCTGAGGCGGCAGCTAAGCGGGTGAAGGAATTAGCTCACAAATTAAAACATCAGAAATGGCGGTGTGTATATACGCTGCCTGGACATTCATCGTTTGTGAATTCTCTGGCGATTAGCCCTGACGGTAAAATTATGGCTAGCGGTAGTTGGGATAAAACTATTAAGATTTGGAATTTAGAAACGGCGGAATTAATTGGCACTCTGACGGGACATTCCGATCGCGTAAATTCGGTTGCTATTAGCTCTGACGGGAAAATGTTGGTCAGTGGCAGTTCGGACGAAACAATTAAGTTTTGGAATTTGCACAGCGGTGATTTGCTGTGTACTTTTCCGGGACATTCTATGGAGGTGAATTCGGTGGCGATTAATCCGAAGCGCCTGGTAATTGCTAGCTGCGGCGGGGCTGATAATACGATTAAGCTTTGGAATTTGCGGAGTGGTGAGTTGCTGCGGACTTTGAGGGGTCATTCTGACAATGTGAATGCGGTGGTTTTTAGCCCGGACGGTAAAATATTGGCGAGTGGCAGTTCGGATGCGACGAGCAAGGTTTGGGATGTGGAAAGCGGCAAGTTGCTGCGGACTCTTTCGGGATTGAATGTTGGGGTGAATTCTGTGGCGATCGCCCCAGACGGTCAGATTCTTGCTAGCGTCAGCAATGATTATACGATTAAGCTGCGGAATTTGCACACGGGCCGTTTGTTGCGGATTTTAAATACTAATTATGCGAAGGGAAAGGGTGTAACTAATTTAGGAACGAATGAGGCGCTGCATATTTTGCAGAATTATGTGAGTCGAGGCGATTCGGTTGCTATCAGTGGGGACGGTTTGACTTTGGTTAGTGGCTGTGATGATAATACGATTAATATTTGGAATTTGCAGACGGGGGAGTTGTTGAGCGCTCTTCAGGGACATTCGGGTACGGTGTACTCGGTGGCGATCGCACCTTCGGGCAATTTGCTAGCCAGCGGCAGTGCGGATCAGACGATTAAGATTTGGCGCTGCGATTAGTGACTGGGCCCAAAAGCATCGGGCATTGCTCAGAGGAAGAGCATTTTTGTTCCGCCCTTGCGGGGAGAGCTTTTGGGGGAATCTGAAAAAAAAATTGGCTGGGGGGGTTGCGCTGATGACTATAAGTTTGCTATATTAAGTTTCACTGCTGGTGTAACTCAGTTGGTAGAGTAGCTGATTTGTAATCAGCCTGTCGCAGGTTCAAATCCTGTCACCAGCTTTATAGCAGTTTTCAATCGGATTAAATATCGCATTAAATACAGTAGGGACACGGCACTGCCGTGTCCCTATCTGATAGGTGCTATTTTGTTTGTACCTTTGGGGCGGCCTCGCGTATCCACCCCACAAGAGTTCCCCGAAAAATAGGTGCACAAGTTAAATGTGCGACAAATTACAAGGCTTAACCTAACGCAGCGCAAGCTTTTTTCAACCATTCAATTGTTGCTGCATCAACTACGGGTTCCAGTTTCTCGACTACAGCAGCATGATAATTATTCAACCACGCTAGTTGAGTCTTTGACAGTCGATCGACATTTATCAATTTGCGCTCAAACGGAATATACGTCAGCGATTCAAATCCGTACCAAACCGTAGCGTTTTTTGATGGCATTTCCCTGACAACATAGAGATTTTCGATGCGAATTCCGCCCCATCCCGGTTCGTAATATCCAGGTTCGATGCTAGTTACCATTCCGGCTTCCAGGGGATATTGTACCGATTTGCTGATGCCGTTTGGCCCTTCGTGACCGGCTAAAAACGCGCCGACTCCGTGCCCGGTGCCATGTCCGTAGTCTAGCTGTTCTTGCCATAATACCGCACGGGCGATCGCATCTAATTGCGCTCCCGTTGTTCCTTTGGGGAATTGCTGCATTGCACAGTTGATGTGCGCGATTAAGACTGTTGTGTAGTGTTCTATTTGTAGCGCCGTCGGTTCTCCGATACTTATTGTTCTCGTATCGTCGGTTGTACCTGCTAAATATTGCGCTCCTGAGTCAAGCAGCAGCAGTTCCCCCGGTTTTAACGTTATTTCTGGGCTGGGGGTTCCGTAATGTACGATCGAGCTATTGGCTCCCGCACCTGCGATCGTTCTAAAAGTTAAAGTCTGAAAATCTGTTTCTTGCTGGTAAAATCTTTCGATGCTTTCCTTGACATCAAACTCTGTCACTACCTTACCATTTTCTAGCTGTTCTGTCAACCACTTTAAAGTCAAAGTTTTCGCTCGACTTGCTTTGAAATTGGCTGATTTCATCTGCTCAATTTCTACGGGATTTTTGCGAGCTTTCATCCCTTCCACCGGATGTGTCTCAAAAACTATTTCGATGTTGTATAACTGCGCTTCTTGCTGGTTTAAGATTAACTGGTACGTGCCTGCAGTGCTGTGTTTCGGGTCTAAAAGTACCCGAACTTTTTTCGGCAAATTAACGCAAGTTTCTAATGTATGCGGATAGTCTGCGTAGGGAAGCAAAGTTACATCCGCCCGCAATTCTTGCTTAATTTCTAGTGAAATTCGTTCGGGATTTGTAAACAAAAACGCTGAATCTGTGGTGACAATGGCATAGGAGATGAAAATAGGAATGTGGGGAATATCCGAGCCTCGGAGATTGAACAGCCACGCTATTTGATTCAGGTTGGTAATCGGAAGCACATCGATATTGGCTTTTTGCATCGCTTCCCTGACTCTGGCTAATTTTTCGGCGGCGGTTTCTCCGGTCAGGGATACAGGTAAGCTAAATATGGGAGCTGCATCAATCGCGGGTAAAGTCTCTGCTGTTTGCCAAGGAGTTTGCGATCGCACTTTGTCTGTCAAATTCTCCCGGATTGGTATGAGCTCAATCTCCGCATTCGCGAATTTTTTCACCCAATTTTGATATTGCTCTGTCGCTACTGTAAACGGGTCAAAACCCAGGCGAACTTTTGTGGATTTTTCTGCCGATTCTACCGCCAGTTTTTCTAAAGTTTCAATTAAGGTTAAATTTCCTTCTAAGCCGAGTTTCGATATTTGAATAATTCCAGTATCGACTTGCAACTCGGCTTGTTCGTAATAGCGGGAATCCACAAACAACCAAGCGGCATCTTTACCAACCAATAAATCACCAGCAGAACCCGTAAAACCGCACATCCAAGCTCGCCGCTGCTTGGCTGCTGGAACTGATAAATTTAAGTGTTCGTCAACCGCTGGGATGAAATAGCAATCTAATTCATAATCTGCAATCAAATCGCGCAAGTCTGCCAGTTTTGCAGCGGAGGTATCTTGGATATTTGTATTTGCTTTTAAGTTAGTGGCAACCATTTTTAAATTTCCTATTTTACTTGTTTAAAATTGTCTTCAAACCTTTAACTAATCTCCTAATACCTGCGGTGGCGGTTGCTTTCTCCAAAGCACCGTAAGCAACACGCAAATAGCAGCCGCTATCCATGCCGAAGGTTGTACCGGGAAGCACCGCTACGTGATATTCGCGAATTAATTTTTCTACTAATTCCATTGTATCGATTTCAGTATCAACTTTCAAGAAAAAGTAGAATGCTCCAGCGGCCGGGGAAATTGTACACAAACCTTGGATGCTATTGAGTTCGTCTAATACGAGTTGTCGCACAGATGCGATCGCCCTTACGTAATTATCGCAGTAACCTCTACCAACTTGCAAGGCTCCCAGCGCTGCATATTGAGAAATTACTGGGGGACAAATTAAGATTGTATCTTGAATTTTTCTCACTGAAACGAGCAAGTGTTCTGGGATTACCATATACCCGAGCCGCCAACTCGCAAAACCGTAGGCTTTGGAGAGGCTAAACAGAGAAATTGTATGTTCGCTGCTGTGGGGAAAAGCGGCGGGCGAACAGTGTTTGACGCCGTTATAAGTAAAATATTCATAAGCTTCATCGCTGATGTGATAGATGTTGTGCTGGCGACAAATTTCGTTGACTTCCCGGAGTGCTTCGACCGAATAAACAACACCAGTGGGATTATTTGGCGAAATGGTAACTATGGCTCGTGTTTTGTCAGTAATGGCTTTTTTTATAGCATCGATATTAAGTTGATATTTGGCGTCTGTTTCTACTATCACGGGTCGGCAACTTGCCATAATTGCCGCCATTTCGTGGTTGAAGTAATAAGGTGATTGGATAATAACTTCGTCTCCCGCCGAAGTGATAGCGAGAATAGCGTTGGTAAATCCCATGTTGCTACCTGCGGTAACGACAATGCAGTTTTTGCTATTAATTTCTATGTGGTTATCGGTTTTTAGTTTGGCTGCGATAGAATCTTGTAATTGTGGAATTCCTTCCACGGCTTTGTATTTGTGATTGTCGGGGTTTGCGAAGAATTCGGGAATTCGGTCAAATGATTCTTGTGGCGGATTGTAGTAAACTACGCCTTGTCCTAAAGATATTGTTCCCGGATTTTGGCGGATCAGTTCGCCAACTACTGGAATTATTGGCGACTGTACCGATTGCATTCGATTCGGGTGATTTTTCATCATATATTATAGGTAATTGTAGGGGCAGGTTTAGTGATAATATACCTCCTTAAGCAAGTTTAGTATTTCACGCACGCGCCTCTCCGCTTCAGGATCTATGTACTTCTATTTTAGAACCTTGCGGGGATTTAGAAACTTTAACTTGTGCGGGCAATCTTTCGCCCAATTCTCGAACGTGGGTAATCACTCCAATCAGCCTGTCTCGCTGCCGCAAAGATTCTAAAATTTGAGTAACGCTTTCGAGAGTTTCGGTATCTAAAGTGCCAAATCCTTCATCTAGAAATAAGCTACCCAAGTGAGTTCCTTGAGACAGTTTTTCTGACAAAGCTAAAGCCATTGATAAGGAAGTGGCAAAGGTTTCGCCACCGGAAAGAGTACGCACTCGTCTAGCTTCGCCGCCGTTCCAATTATCTGCTACCCAGTATTCGCCGTCTTGGTTTATTAGTTTGTAGCGATTTTCGGTTAATTCTTGCAAAATCAAGGTGGCGCTTCCAACTAATTCTGCTTCTAAATGTTCTAAAATGTAAGATTGAAATTCGTTGGATTTGAGGTTCTGCGCTAAGGTGTGATAAGTTTGCTCTTGTTCGGTGAAATTTGTGATTTGCTGTGACAATCTTTCGGCTTGTTCGAGATTTTGGGCTGCTACTTGAATCCAAGCTAACAGTTCGGCGCGGTTGTTGTTGGCTTGTTTGAGGTTTTCTTGGGCGGTCTGTTTTGCGGATCGCACTTGTGCTAAAGTATTCTCATCGGTAGTTCTGCCTGCGATATCCTCGCTCAAATCTTTCACCCGTGTCTCTAACTGAATTTTTGATTCGCGGTGAGAGCGAATAGCATTTTCCCATTCAGATTGTTCCTTAACTGTCGCAACCGCTGCTAAAAATGTCTCTTCTGTGAAATCAGCCGCTGTTAATTTTGCTGACCAATCCTGATTTAACTGCTGTTTATGAGCCTGGGCTTGTCCAAAAGCTTCTCCAGCTTGTTGCTCTCTCTCTGCGGCTTGAATAACCTTATTTTGAGCAGTTTGATATGATTTTTCGGCAACTTTCAGCAGATTTGCCAAGTCTTGTTTGTCTTGTTCTAAGACTTTTGCTAAGTTAGCATAAGGTTGATATTCGGTAATTTGATAAAGCGCATTTACACAACTTTGCAACTGCTGCTGCCGACGGTCTGATTCGGCGATCGCATCTTGATATTCCTGCTGTTTAGCTGCTTGAGTCGCCACAGCAAAATTAAATTTTTGTTGAAAATTATCATATTCCAATGATGCGAGTTGGAACTGCTGTTCGGTTTGGCGGTATTGGCGATCGCTCTCTTTAAGGAGTGCCAACTCCTGCTGCAACCCCAAGCTTTCCCAGTGAGGATTTTCCAGCACTTGAGTGATTTGCTGCTGCAATTGAGAAACTCTATTCGCAGTTAATTCGAGCATTTGAGCAATTTCCGACTCTTTTTGCCGGCAGGCTGAAACTGCACTTTTCCCCTCAGCAGCCAACCTTTGAGCATCTTGAAAAACCTGATTTGCATCCGCCAATTTCCGCCGCAAACCAGCGACATCGACAATATTAGAATTCGGCAAAGGAGGGAGCCGATCGCTCTCAGGATGCACCCCCCCACACACCGGGCAAGTATCGCCAGAATTCAGCGACATTCTGACAGCAGCAACACTCTCTAAACGTGCTGCTTCCGCATTAGCTGTTTGGGCCACTTCTAACTCGCGATCGCACTCTTTTAGTCGGATTTCTGCTGCTTCTAAATTAGTAGCAACCTCCACATAATTTTGTTCAGCGCTTTCCTTCTCTGCAATAGATTTCTCCAACTGTTCTTCCTGAGTTTTTTGCTGCTGGGCAATTAGCTGCAATTCCATCAATAAGGGTGCAATTTGCTGCAATTGCTCTAAACGCTTTCCTCCCGGCGCATACTGTTCGAGTTGTGCCGCTGCTTGAGTAACTCGAAAACCCGCACCTTGAATTTTAGTGTTAGCAGCTTGCAAGTCTTTATCTGCTGCCATAAAAAAGCGGAGTTTTTCCTGTTGAATTTTTTGGGCAAGCGCAACTTCTTTTTCTAATTGAGCGCGCTGTTCTTCATATACTTTAGCAGCAGCTAAAGCATCTTCGCGAGCCTTAATTTGTGGTGCTAGCACCTCTTCTTTAGCTTTTGCCGCGTCAAATTGCTGCTGCTCTACTGCTAGCTCTGATCGAGCTTTAATTAACAGTTTTCGCGCTGCCACCGAGCCACTTGCTGCAGTTTCATACTGACTGCGAGCCGATCGCACTAAAGCCCAATCTCCCTGTAAATGATTGGCAGCTTGCGCTCTTTCCAAACGCTGTGCTAAAATTGTCACCTCGGCGGAATTAGCATTTAATTTAGCCAATTGTTGTTGCAGCTCTTGCCAGCGAGCGATTTGCGAAAATAGCTGTTCCTCTTCATCGAGATCCTTCTGAGCTTTCATCACAGCGCGATCGAACTGGGGCAACTGCTGCTCTAAAATCAAAAGTTGCGATCGTCTTTGAGCCACCTCATCCGCCGTCGGCGCACTCAAATCCGCTAGCTGCCTTTCCACCATTTCCCGTTCCTGTTTCAGCAACTTTGCGAGTTCATTTGTTTCCTTCCGCATCTGCTCAAAAATCTCAAATCCCGCTAACTGCCGCAAAATTTCCCGGCGTTTTGATGTATCCCCTTTAATAAACTCGTCAAACTTGCCTTGAGGCAGAACAATTGCTCGCGTAAAAGTATCAAAATCCATTCCTAAAATCTGTTCAATGGTATTTTGAACAGCAACGATACTCGTCCCTAAAGTTTCCCATTGACCATTTTGCCAGTTGTCCAAAATCACCTTATTTTCGGGAGATTTCGGACGGAAACGCCACCTCCGCGTCACCCGATACTGTGCCGAACCCACAGCAAAACGCAACTGCACTTTTAAATTTTCGCTGCCTTGACTTGCCAAATCACTTACTTGTTTGCCGCTGCGAGTTGTCGTGCCAAAAAGAGCGTAAGTCATGGCATCTAGGAGTGAAGATTTGCCCGCACCTGTAGCACCAGTAATTGCAAACAAATCGAGTTGAGAAAAATCTAAACGCTGTTCGCGGTGGAAGCTGGTAAATCCTTCGAGAATAAGTTCGAGTGGACGCATACTGATTTTAGTTTTAGGATTTGGGGTTTTAGATTGTTATATTCAGGTCTACTGTCTTCCTTCTACAGTCTTCCCGATCCCCCCTAACCCCCCTTAACAAGGGGGGACAAGAGTATTATCAAAGTCCCCCAACAACCAGGGGGGATTTAGAGGGATCTAGACTCGACTACAAGCGACATTGAGCGTGGGTTTCAGTCTTAACACTATTTGAAATTTGAGATTTTGGATTTTGGATTGTATCTTTTTACGCATTTAATTGTTAACTGTTTCCTTAAACTTCTTGTACAAATTTTTAAATTCCTCCAATACTGCCGGTTTCGGTGTCGTTCCCAAGCGGTTTTGATAATAGTTGCAAAACTCTGCTGCCGGATCCAAATTATTGGGATCGATATTAGTTATTTCTGTTGGTTCTAAGGCTGCATCTGGATAGCGCGGTTCAATTAACAGCGCTTGAGAACAGATTTGGCGCACTCGAGCGGCAAGTCCGATTTGCGGACTGTCCAATTCGACAATTACTTTCAAGAAACCCGGATGATACTGATGAGCTTGTAAAGTTTCATCGAGATTGTCGTTATGACATTTAAGCACTTTTAACGGCTTGTGGCAAGCCACAGGCTTAAATTCCACCTTTGCCTGACTTCCCGGCTCAACTTCTATCAAGCAAAATCCTTTTTCCTGTTCCGCTTCTCCAAAATCTAACTGAATTAAAGAACCGGAATAATAAGCGGGAGAAGTCTCAGAAATCCGCTGGTGAATGTGGATGTGTCCGAGGGCAACATACTGAGCTTCCGGGGGCAGAGTTTGCGCTGACAGCAGGTATTTTTCTCGCGTGTAATAAGCGACTTCAGATTTTGCCAATCGAGCGCCGTCAATACTCATGTGTCCCATGAGAATATTGACAGTATTATCTCTAAACTCTCTGGTTAAATCTTCGAGTAAATATGCTACGATTTCGCGGTAATCTTTTCGGCGATCGGCATCGCCCGACTGCCACAGAGAATTAGCATCTAACAGTCTTTGTTCGGAAGCAAAAGGCATAGCTCCCACACAAAGTTTACCACTTTTCGTATTAAGAGTAATTGTGCCGCCGTCGGCGGAAATCCTGGGTTTGCCTAAAGCGCGAACACCGGCGAGGGAAAGCAATTGTGCGATACTGTCGATGCGGGATGCCGAATCGTGATTACCGGCGATCGCAATTGCGGGAATTCCTGCTGCTTGCAGTTCGCAGAAAAAGTTATAAGCAATGCGTTCGGCGTAAGCGGGAGGGTTGGGCACGTCGAAAATGTCGCCCGCAACGAGCACAGCATCGACCTCTAAGGCTTTTGCTTGCTTCAAAATCTGTTCGAGGGCGATCGCAATTTCAAAAGTGCGATCGATTCCTCGAAAACGTCGCCCTAAATGCCAGTCAGCAGTATGAATTATTCGCATAGTACGAGGAGTATTTTGTTTATGTTAACTGAGATGTTGTACCATTTTCAAGAACGGGTAAGATGCCCGTTCCACAAAGAAGGAATTTCTTGTGGAACGGGCATCTTGCCCGTTCATAAAAGGCTGATTTAAAATGGTAAAATATCTCAGTTTTAATACTTTGTGCGATCGCGGTATAAATATCTGTCACAGTTTATGCCTCTTCCTGTTCTCGAATTGCTGTTTCAATCTCATCAGGATATGCCTCAGCATAAGCCCAAGCATTCGCCAAATCAGCGGCACCCAGAGTCGGATAGTCTTCTAGGAGTTCAGCTTCAGAAATACCTAAACGGCGAGCATTCACCAGCAACCAAACAGGAATTCGCGTTTGTCTGATGCAAGCATCGCCGCCGCACACGCCGGGAGTCTTTTGAATTCCCGACCAAAATTTTCTTAAACTTTGGGCTAGTAATTCTATAGCTTGAGCCTTCTCTTCGGGAGTTAAAGCCAAGAGTTGGGGTTGCAATTCTTTCAGTGTCGTATTTGCCGTTATTGAGTTCATAAATATTAACTTTTTTTGCCATACAGGTATTCTAGCACTGGTGGCTAAATCAACACTTTCATTCAACAGGCTTCACATCGTGAAACCGAGTATAATCAACCACCCGCCCTCCCGTCGCCGATTTCAAAAGAATATCTACAAACCGCATATTCCACATAATTTCAGACGCCACAAAAGAATGTCGCGCATGAATAGTTTGCGAAACTGTTTCGTCAATTCCTGTTAAAGTAATTACAATTTCCGCTTGCTGTTCCATCAAGTCTTGGGCAGTAAGTTGGTACAAAGGACTGCTCTCCTCAATTGGGTGCATAACCGTCCAAGTTAATGCAAAAACCGGAGAGTGACTCCGCATCAATTGCAAATCGTAAAAACGCCGCATAAATTCTCCTTCCGGTGTTACCTCGTCACGGATCAAAGTAGCTCGCTGCTGCGCTTCTAAAATTTGGTTGAAACGCTGATTTGCCGTGCGGTACATCAGAGTCGGAACGCCGTTAAAAGGAGCGATCACAGCTACGCGGCTGAAGATAACTCTGGCTGTTGGTCTGGAAAATCTCGAAAAAGCCAGCCCCGTCACCATCGCTACTCCCCACAAACCAAAAAGCGCTTGGATCGCGACTATAGTATTAGCGTAATCCGTGCGCGGATACATAGCGCCGTAGCCGATCGTCGCCATTGTTTGCACGCTGAAATAAAAGGCATCTTGGAAAGAACCCGGTCGCGCGTTAGCAATGCAATCTCCTCCCGCCAAGTAAGCTAAAGCAAATAAAGAATTTGTGACTATATAGGATAGACAAATAAGCATGAAAAATCGCGGCCAAGAAAGAGTTAGCAGCCTGTGGTACAGGTCGGCAAAATGCAGGCGCGGTACTCCCAACTTGACAATATTTAAGGGCAATTGTCCTTTGCGACTGACTAAACGAGCCTGTGGCTGGCGGTTTTGGTGAGTTTTCATTGCGATTTGTAACTGCGGCTGTTTCAATTTGTAACTATTGCTTTGACCGGGAAAACTTATCCTTTAGACTGATGTCTGATTCCAAAAATTCGGATAAAAGCGGAGTTTAGAAATGGTTGAGCTTAACTGGCATGACTATCTCGTTATGGTTTCTTTTGTGGCTTCTATTGCGGGTCTAGTCCTGCTGGGTGATAATCGCAACTCGCAGCCAACGGACGATCGCACTTTGAGCGAGGAAATCCTAATCAAGATGAGCTTTACTTACTGGATAGTGTACTGCATCTCTTTTTTCGGGCTGAAACTTCACCTACCAGAAGATAGCTGGTTATTGCTCAGTTTAAAGCTGACTACGGTTCTTTCTTACTTGTTGACTGCTTCTAGCATACTCAGCCTGCCACTGCAACGCATGGCTGTCCGACGAGTTGAAGATTAAAAAAAAGTGTTTGTAGTCAGGACTTCAGTGTTTTCGATCGCGGTGAAGAAAAACTAAAGTCCTGACTGCAAAGGTATTTGAGTAATCTTACCGGGCCATAAGGTCACAGCTAGCTGTGACCTTATTTAATAATTTATTATCTGAGGGATGCAGACTAACGCGCCCAAAATCGCTAGGGTCGATCGCACTCATACTTGAAATTGCCACTCTGTTTCTGCTGTCCCTGGGCTGTGGCCATCTCATCGAGTATCATCCCTTGGCCAAGCCGGCGCATTAGGACATAGCAGTATGCCACCAACTTAGCTAGTTAGGATTTAAAGCCTTTAGAGCTTTTCTTTTTCTCCTGCGGTTTGGACTTTGACTTATTAACTTCGCCTAAAGCTTCCTGAAATAAGTTGTGCAGGTGCAGGGGAACGCTGGCAATTTCCGGGAGTTCGGGTTCTAACGGTTTTTTAAACTCTTGCAGCAGGGCATCTAAATCGCGATCGATCTGAAAATCTGTACGTTCCAGTACAGTTTGCAAAATTTGTTCTAATTTCGCTGGATTAACTTTAGCTAACCGTTGCCAAATCCAGACATTAATTGCAGGATCTTCCAGATAGTTACGCACCAGCTTTTCGTAACCGGGAACGGTTGAAAAGTTTTCGGCTGCTAGCAGTGCAGTAAATTGAGCGTAAGTAGACAAAAAGGTTTGTCCCCAGCGAGGATGAGAAAGTGCTGTCACCTGTTCGGCTTTCTTGAAGCGATCGGGCAATTCGACTTTCGGCATTACCATTTTTGAACTAGCATTGCTGTCGATCATTACCTCAACTGCGTTAGCATCGGCACCTGCTGCCGCGATTGCTGCTGCTTTGACTTCTTCTCGGTCGACTCCGGCATCTTCAACGATATCCGCCAGAGATTTACTTTCATCAATGCCGATATCAGCTAGGCGTTTTTTAGTAATGAATTCCTGAAATTCAGCCAACTGTTTATTCAGGTGATATCCCGATAGCGTCAATTCATCACTGCCAAAAAATTCGGTAAAATCTTCATGGTACTTTTCTACTGACTGCCAAGCTTGCTCTAACAATTCCGGGGCATCGCTGTACAGGTTCTTGTTGTGATTTTGCTTGAAATTGCCGATCGCCACCGCCAACTTCGGCTTACCCAATTTCCCCTTCAGGATGGGAGAGCTCGAAAGTATCCACCAGTCATCGGTAAGGGGAGAAATCCGAGCCAGCAAGATTTCTCCTAACTTAAAGCGAGACATTTCTGCTAGAAAATTAGGACTGTTGGGCTTGACAACGTAGTGCTTTGCTGTCAGCCAGTTCATCAGTTCAAACTTGTCGGGGGAAAGTTTAGTGATTTCAAATAAGCCAGTGAAGCTTCTGTACTCCCAACTTTCGAGCAAGCTACGATCGCTCTCGGTTAAATCCGGCTGACTTTCGACAAATAGGTCGATCGGCGTTTTGTCGCCGACTTTACCTTCGACTGTAAAACTGTCAATCACTTGATTTTGCTGGGCAATATCGTAGCGCTCGCCGGTCGATCGAGCAGCAGCATAAGCTTCCAAAGCTACCGCCAACTCTCCCTCAGCATCCAGCACAAAGTCAATTAAATTTTGCTTGAGTGTCCAAGCTCTTTCCAACATTTCATCCACAAGTAATACCAATTTTGAATGAGAGGATTTAGATTAACAATTATCGGACTTGAAGCCACCGACGCTTTACGATCCGGCTCCGATTGAAGAAAGCCCATCGCGATCGATGTCTCAGTCCTGAATAAGTTTAATTTTAAGGCTAATAGTAAAAAAAAAATGTTAATCTCAAACGGAAGCATCCCGATTTTGTAAAAAGCATTTTTTAGCAGTGCGATCGTCCCGCAGAGCAAACCCTCTACGTCTTTAGCGAGTTCTCACAGCGAACAGTCCTGTGAAATAAAAATCGTGCTGAAAAAGGCGATTTCAAGGGAGCATAAAAATACCCTCTCCGATGTAGAGAGGGGCTGAAAATCCCCAAAAACTTTGCTAAACTCGCTTTAAAAACTGTGCCACCTATCAACAACAGTCCAAGACGCAGCAGCCGGTTTTTTTTATCAAACACTTCCCTCCATTCCGGTACCCGGCTAAAAATAACCGCAATGCTTGAGTTTGTGTGTCTTCAAGACTGAGAAATACTTGGTTTCAGCCCTTAGCGGCCGTCTTTGTCAATGTCGCCAGGAACAGCGCGTTCCACCCGATCCCAAGCGTCGCGGGTGGCGTGCTTAGCTTTTTCCCAAGTCACATTAGACTTACCGCGATTTGTTTCGTAGTCGCGCTGCAAATCTGGTTCGATCTCGTGGAATTTCTTACCAGTAGCGCCATAGCGGCTGTATCCCTCATAACCGGTGCGGTATGCAGGCTGATAGTCTTCGTAAGTTGCGCTCGTGTCCACGTAAGGACGGGAACTGTAGTTGCTTTGCCAGTAAGCATCTTCTACCGTGGGGTCGATCGCCTCGGCCACACCTTTGCCAACCAAACCGCCACTAAACGAACCCACAACAGCGCCTACAACTGCTCCTACAGGCCCGCCGATGGCACCGCCGATCGCAGCGCCCGCAGCACCGGCACTCGCCGCACCAATACCCGTTCCCACTGGATGAGCCCCTGTTTCCCCCGAAAGCGGGTCGAGGTTAGCATCAGGTTCATGTACCGTTTTTTTGTCATCGCTCATGATATTTTTTTCCTTTTATCTAACTCTAACTATTATTAAATTTACCTTTTAAATTCATATCTATTCATCTGCCTTGAGGATGAAGCTGCTAGCTTTCAAATAAAGGAAATGATAAAACAGTTGTGGATTCAAAAAGTATTTTTACACGCTACTTTCAAGCGATAGGGTGCGCCTCGGCGCACCCTAGATAATTATGTTCAAGTGAATTCTGAGATCTTCTCACTTCTGTACTCACCGAAGCTGTGTATTTACCAGCAACTTGAGTTAGATATAAATCTCTTGATTTATTACTTTCCCGTGACCTTTTCGATCAAATCTTCAGCTTTTTGAACTATGCCTTCTTGCGGGTGTTCTCCCTTGTACTCCTTTAAGCTTTCGTCGTAAGCTTTCTCGACCTTTGCGGGATTTTGAGAAGTTTTGACTATTTCATCGTAAGCTGCTTGGGGATTCAGATCCTCGAAACTTTCTGCGGGGTCAGTCATTTTAGCTTCCGGCGGCGCCTGAGTTCTGTCTTGACCTGCGTAAGCAGCCTGACTGGGTACTACCGCTAGACTTAGCAGACCAATGAAAGCCAGGGTACAGACCAGCAAAATGCTTTGGCTCAATTTTTTTCCGAGAGATTTTAAAACCCGCTTCATATCAACTTCTCCTCGTATTTTTCCGCAAAAATTATGGTGTTTGTCGCTTCTTCACTGCGATCGCACATTGACAACCTTGTTTCAAGCGCAATCTTTGTCGCAGCTACCGCATCTAGAGCGAGCCAAAAGGGATGTTTCCCGTTACCTCCCATATCTTAAGCGCCTGCTTGTTATTATTCCTTCTACCAAAAGATAGATTAGTTAGACAAGCGGAACCGATCTCCTAGGAGGTGCGATCGCAATTTCTGCGACGAACCCTATCTAGGGGTTCTCCCATCAATTGCGAACCTTTACTCTTCACCTTTCTTTCTTCGGGTCCTTTGCGTCTTTGCGGTTCGTCAAAAAAACTCATTCACCAAACAGATGCAAATGGCAACAAACAACCGATAACACTACAAAATAACCTGCTCTATCTTGAGGTTTCGATTCTGCATAGCTCGTTCAAATAGCTCAGTAGAAAGAGCTTGTTCAACCGACCAAACGCCCGGTTTTTCCAGTTTCCCTTCTAACATTAATTGAGCTATACTGCCAGTACCGATGCCCGTAGCGGCGGCAGCATTTGGGTGTACCGCTGTCGAGCAAACTTTAGCCGATTGACCGTTTTTGAGACCTGTCACTTGCGATCGCACTGCCACACCAACCCCACTAAAAGTATTAGTAACACTCGTCATCCCATAACTGACGTAGGAGAGAAATTCAATCACGGAGTTATTTTTGAGCCAGCTAGCAGGCCAATACTTAGCAACAAACCAGGTAAGGTGATTGTAAAGGTCGGGAGACGTACCGAATTTAGTCACAACTGATTTGACCGGGAAAGTTTCGGGCAAAGTGATTGCTTCCGGCATATCAAACCAGTAAACCCCTGTTTTACCGTAGGGCGCGGGAAATTCAATTGTTTCGCGAGCGCTGTAGGGTTGTACTTGCTGCCACTTGCGATCGGCCCAAACATCAAAAGGCGTTTGCAAACCTAAAAAAGTGGTTCTCATGACGGTAACACCAGCACCGCCAGAACCTCCTACTACATAACTCAAATGTATGTGTTCTGCTTCATCTAATTGTTCCACATCTCGGCGCACCATGCTATTAGACACACCGGGGAAAATGCCCGTATTAATAATAGCAGTAATCCCGGAGTTTTTAGCAGTTTCCCGCAAGTCTAAAGCTCTGCGAGTAAAACTGCGGCTGTCGCTGACATCAGTATAATTAACACCTGCTTCTATGCAAGTTTTCAATACGCTAGCATCTCGGTAGTGAAAAGGTCCCGCACAGTGAACGACGAGATTAGAGGATGAAACCGCTTGGTGCAGGGCTGCACTGTCTGCTAAATCTAAAGCTTGATACTGCACCCTATCCGGTGGCAATCCCGGCCCAATAGAGGCTTCAGAGTTGCGTCCGGTAACAGTAATTTCTGCGTCGGTATGGGTAACAAGGTCTTGGGCAACGCTGCTGCCAATTCGTCCCCGCCCGCCGACAATCAACACTCGATTTGCCATCGCTAAAAAAAGGGTAACGCCATTTCTCAGTTTCTCAACTTGGGGCCGGCGTTTTCATCCGCATAAAGTATGAATTGAGAAGAATGCGAACTCCTGGGGGCTCGGCGACTATCGCCCCGATCCGCAGATGGGGAGAGACTTCTACCAGCGACCTGCCTGTTCTGCTTTCATTAGAGTTTTGGCTGCAACGCTAAGTTCAAAAATGCCTTCACCGTTAACTTGTTCTTCTAATATTGAGAATTTTATCGATGGAATATGCTCTATGATGACAAAATATTTTCACAGATTTGATGAAACACAAACCATCGCCACCAAGCGCGAAAGATGCACAGGATTTAGAAAGGTTATTGAGGGCGATCGCAAATCGTTTTCCCTTCACAGGGAATCAACCAGAAAAAATTCTCGCACTGGCACACTGATAAATCAATACAAACAAACAAACGCAGATGTGATTCATCTGCGTTTATCTGCGTTTATCTGCGCTTGCTAAAAATCTTACTTCTCATTAC